>JANXXW010000024.1 GCA_025350425.1 Rhodospirillales bacterium | reverse complement strand
GCTTTGTGTTCGCCAATATGATCGAGCAGTAATGATCCTGCCCAGATGGTGGCAATCGGGTTTGCAACGCCCATCCCCTTGTACTTCGGGGCCGAACCATGGATCGGCTCGAACATCGAGGGGTAACGGCGCTGCGGATCGACGTTACCGGTCGGCGCGATACCAAGGCTGCCGGCCAACGCCGCTGCCAGATCCGACAGGATGTCGGCGTGCAGATTGGTCGCCACCACGGTATCGATAGAACGTGGCTTGCTGACCATCCGCATGGTCATCGCGTCCACCAGTTCCTTGTTCCAGGTCACGTCTGGATAATCCACTGCGACCAATGCGGCGATCTCGTCCCAAAACACCATGCCATGACGCTGGGCGTTGGATTTGGTGACGACGGTCAGTAATTTACGCGGCCGGGCACGCGCGCGGTCGAAGGCGTAGCGCATGATGCGTTCTACGCCGACCCGCGTGAAGATCGCTGTCTCGGTGGCGACTTCCTCCGGCATTCCGCGATGCGCCCGCCCACCATGGCCGGCATATTCGCCCTCGCTATTCTCGCGAATGATCAGCCAGTCCAGATCGCCTGGCCCGGCATGGCGCAACGGGCTCTCGACACCGGGGAAGATCCGGGTTGGCCGAACGTTGGCATACTGGTCGAAGCCCTGGCATATCGGCAGACGCAAGCCCCAAAGCGTGATGTGGTCTGGGATATCGGGGGCACCAACCGCGCCAAAATAGATCGCGTCGGCGGATTTCAACTGAGTCAGCCCATCCTCAGGCATCAGCGCGCCCGTTTTGCGATACCGTGCTGAACCCCAATCGTACGCATCTATTGTCAGTGTGAAACGTCCGGAGCGCGCGGCAAGCGCATCGAGTACTTCGAGGCCGGCCGAAATCACCTCAGGCCCAATACCGTCGGCAGGAATCGCGGCAATACGGTAATTGTTCATGGAAGTGCTCCTTGGGGGCGGACGATGCAGGTATCGGGTGTCACTTCATGGCACGACCCAATTCAGCGCGCGACCCCGGACCTGACCATACTACTTTCCATAATATATCTTCTACGACTTCTATCTGTGGAGACGAGGGGAGGCGATCGTCGCCTACCCTCCCGCCCGATCCTCGGAACTGATCCCGAGTTGCTTCAGCTTGCGGTGCAACGCGCTGCGTTCCATTCCAACGAAGCCAGCCGTCCGGCTGATATTGCCGCCAAAGCGCAGAAGCTGTGCCTGTAGATACTGAGTTTCGAACACGTCGCGGGCCTCCCGCAACGGGAGCGCCAGGATATCGGCCGATGGATCGGCGTTGAACAGCGCGGGTGCACCCGAACCGATCTCAGGTGGCAGCATTTCGGCCCGGATTGGGTCTGCCGCGGTGCCGGGTGCCATGATGAGCAGCCAATCCATCAGGTTGCGTAGCTGACGCACATTCCCGGGCCAGTCATAGGCTTGCAGCGCCGTCACGGCATCAGTCGATAACTCCCTGTTCGGAATGCCTGAAAGCTCTGCCGACCGAGCCAGGAAACGCCTTGCCAGCAACGGCACATCGTCGCGCCGCTCCTTTAACGCTGGCACTCGCAGTGGCACCACGGCCAGCCTGTAGTACAAGTCCTCACGGAACCGTCCGGCGGCTATTTCGGCCTGCAAGTCCTTGTTTGTAGTGGAAAGTACGCGGATGTCGACCTTAACGCGCGAAGATCCGCCAAGCCGCTCGAACGTCTGGTCCTGCAACGCCCGGACGATTTTACCTTGAGTTTCCAGCGGCATGTCGGACACTTCGTCCAACAGCAGAGTACCGCCATGCGCGCGTTCCAGAACGCCGGCGCGGCGTGGCATTGTAATGGGATCGGCCCCGCCCTCGACACCGAACAGCTCCTCCTCGAAGCGCGCCGGATTCAGAGTTGCGCAATTGAGCGCGACGAACGGCCCGTCCGCCCGGCGGGATCGCGCGTGGATCATCCGGGTGACGACTTCCTTGCCCGACCCGGCAGGGCCAGCGATGAGCACCCGCGAGCCGGTCGGCGCTACCTTCTCCACCCCTGCCCGCAACAACGACAAGGCAGCACTTTCGCCCGTCAGCTCGGTTTCGGCTCCGGCCCGCAGCTTGAGCTCGGCGTTCTCGCGCTCCAGCGCTGCCGCTTCCAGCGCGCGTCTGACCACCAGCAACAGCCGGTCTGACTGGAACGGCTTCTCGATGAAGTCGTACGCCCCGTATTGAAGTGCTGCGACAGCTGTTTCGATGTTGCCGTGTCCGGAAACCATGATCACCGGGACATGCGGCTCCTCGGTATGCAGCACCTGCAGAATGCCCAGACCGTCCAGTTTCGAGCCTTGTAGCCACACGTCCAAGACGACCAACGCGGGCCGTCTCGCGCGAAAGGCTGCGATCGTCGCGTCGGAATCCGCCGCCTGACGCGTATCGTAACCCTCGTCCCGCAGGATGCCTTCGACCACCATGCGGATGTCAGGCTCGTCGTCGACGATCAGGATCTCATGCGGCATCAGATCTTATCCATCGATGGTCTCCAACGGCAGCATGAGCAACGCGACGGCACCGGCAGGCAGGCTAGGGTCGTTGCGCGTCGAAGGCCAATCCTCGGTTGATTGGCGATCCAGCAATACGATCTTCCCCCCATGGTCCTCCATGATCTTTTTCACGATTGCCAGACCAAGGCCAGTGCCCTTCGGCTTATGTGTCACATAAGGCTCGGTCAATCGATCGCGATCAACCGTGGGCAGGCCGTTTCCATCATCACTTACGCGTATGAAAACGCTGCCCTTTTCAACACCGACCGTAACGTCGATCCGTCCGCGTGGGAGCTTGCCCGCCGCATCGTCCGGGGCTGGCTCGACGCCGCGCATCAGGATCGAGTCAGCGGCGTTCTGCAACAGGTTGGTGAGCGCTTGGCCGACAAGGCGGCGATCGCAGGGCGCATTGGGCCCGGTTGCCGGAATGTCCGTGTGCCACTGGATCTGCGGCCGCGCCTGGCGTTGCAGGACCAGGGCATCGCGGGCGATCCGGCCGACGTCCTCGATCTTGATGACCGGCTGGGGCATCCGGGCAAATGCCGAGAACTCGTCCACCATCCGGCCGATATCGCCAACATGGCGCACGATCGTGTCGGCGCATTGTGCGAACGTCTCCGGATCGGACTTAATCTCTTTCAAAAACCGCCGCTTGAGCCGCTCGGCGGAGAGTTGGATGGGAGTCAGCGGATTCTTGATCTCATGCGCGATGCGGCGCGCGACATCGGCCCACGCTGCCTTGCGTTGGGCCGACTGTAGCTCGGTGATATCATCGAACGTTGCCACGAAGCCGAACTCGCGGCTCCTGGCACGAGGCCCCGCCGATTTCGGGCTCCGATCCGCGCCGATCCGCACCAATACGGTGCGCCGCGCCAACGGCGGGCCGATCTGTATCTCGGCGGTGCGCGGCTTCTCCGGTGCGTCCCTTACGGCGTTGATCAGGACGGCGAATTCAGGAACCACTTCGGCGAGCGGCTGGCCGATCGCGACCAGGAGGTCGGTCGCCAGCAACTCGCTGGCCGCGCGGTTGGGCAATTCGATCCGACCGTCCTCATCCAAGCCGATCACACCGGCTGAGACCCCTGAAAGGACCGCCTCCGTGAACCGTCTGCGCTCGTCAATTTGGCTGTAGGCGTCCATCAGCTCGGTGCGCTGGGATGCGAGTTGCCCGATCATGCGGTTGAACGCGCGCGAAAGACCCGCCACCTCGTCGCCGCTGGCCTCTTCCGGCACCCGAACGGACAGGTCGCCGCTTCGGACACGTTCGGCCGCCGTGATCAGGCCGCCGATCGGGCGGGCGATCTGGTTGGCCAAGACGAGCCCGATCAACGCGGCGGCGCACAGCACCAGCAGCGCCACGACCGCGAAAATAAGGGCGAGCGTGATTTGCAGCCCGGACCGGTTCTGATCCAGCCGGTCGTATTGCGCCACCGCCTGTTCGGTCCGCGCCATGTGGGCAAGAATCGTGGGATCGATCGGCCGGCTGATAACGAGCATCACCGGCGGCGTGGTATCGAGCTGCACCACTGCGCGGACCCGCGTTCCATCCTCGGACCCCAGCACCGCCACCTCACCCGTCCGGGCCATCTCAACTGCCCAGGGCGGCGGTGGATTAACGCCCAGACCAGACATGATACCCGTGGAAACAAGCACTTGGCCGTTTGTGCTGTCGTAGACGATCGCTTCTGTAATGCCTCGCGTCTCGGCTTGCTGGCCAAGCACCTGGCCAAACCGATTGGGGTCGTAGCCGAACGCCGCGCCCGCCTGCATCAACTCGTTGGCCATACCGAGCGCGTCGCCTCGGATGTTGATCTTGTGTTCTTCGAGGTAGCCCCGCGATGCCTGGAGACTCTCACTGAGCGCGATGCGGACAGGCTCGTTGAACCAGGCCTGGATGCCAAGATTGAAGAAGAAGGTCGCGAACACCGCAACCACGATGGCCGGCGTGACGGCGACGCCGCTGAACAGCAGGACCAGGCGGACATGCAGCCGTGATCCCGCCGACCCCCGTCGCCGCTCGACCCATACCCGCGTGACCCGGCCCGCCAACGCGGCGCCCAGCAGGAGCAGCAACACTAGGTTTGCGAGCACCAGGGCATAGATCACGTTCGGACCCACGCCGAGCGAAGCCCCGCCCGCGAGCACCACGAACGTCGCCACGCCAAGTGCGAGCGCGCCGGCCGCAAGCACCAGCGTCAGCACCTTGCCGAGCAGGAAATCCACCGCACGGCGAATTCGCGAACCTGGAGATGCCGCCGTCTCGCGCGGTGGAACCGGAGTCAGTTGCTCGATTTGGGGCGAAACGTTCATGCCGTGCCTCGGCGAATGAAGAGTTCAGGAGCGAGATCGGAAGTCAGGCGATGCCCCGTACTACAGGAATGTCGAGGTCGCGGATTTTCTTGCGGAGCGTATTGCGGTTCAGGCCGAGCATGGCCGCCGCCTTGATCTGATTGCCCCGGGTGGCCGCAAGGGTCATTTGGATCAGCGGCCGTTCCACCTCGGCCAACACTTGCTCGTAGATATCGGTTGGCGCCAAGCCGTCGCGGTAGGCCGCCAGAACCTTGCGAATATGTCGCTCGACGGCGCGGGTCAGCGGCTCCTGCCCGCCAGTTGCGGTGTCGGTCGTTGCAGTCTCGTGCGGCGAACCGTAATCGGCTTCGGCCAGTTCGGCCTGCACCACACTGGCACCGATGACTTCGTCGGGACACAGGGCCGCGAGCCGGCGCATCAGGTTCTCCAGTTCACGCACGTTCCCCGGCCAGCGATACCGGCGCAAGGCGTCGATCGCTGTTTGATCCAAGGTCTTGAACGGGAGCCCGTCCACGCGGGCGCGATCCAGGAAGTGTCGTGCGAGGTCGTCGATGTCCTCAGCGCGTTCACGAAGCGGCGGGAGGCGTATCGGCACCACGTTCAACCGGTAGAACAGGTCTTCCCGGAACTGCCCCTGCCGTATCGCCAACCTGAGATCGCGATGCGTGGCCGCGATGATGCGAACGTTGGCGCGGATCGGCTGGCGTCCGCCGACGGTCGTGAACTCGCCTTCCTGCAACACGCGCAACAGCCTTGTCTGGGCTTCCGGCGGCATGTCACCGATCTCGTCGAGGAACAG
>JANXXW010000209.1 GCA_025350425.1 Rhodospirillales bacterium | reverse complement strand
CTGAGGTGCTCGGCGCCGATGCCCTCAGCCGGCGCCCAACGGACGACACGGTCCATGTCAGCCCGGTCCGGCAGCCTGTTGCGCGGCGCGTTGCGCAAGGACCCGGCCGCCCGAATGGCGCCCGGTGTCTCTGAGCCTATGCTGCGGCTATCCGTCGGGCTGGAGGATGCGGCCGACCTGCTCGATGACCTAGCGCAGGGCTTGAAGTCAGTCTTGTAGCCAGACCCTGGACCCATCCCCGCACGCGCCATCCCCATTATCTTCCCAGGCGCGATGGCCACGAACCGCGCCGAGCCAACCCAAGGTCGCCGGATGGCCGTCGAGCACGGTGACCAAGCTGGAGTGCCGAGGCAGGTCCATCAGCAGCAACTCGATATGGCTGGCGGCACCATCAGCTTTCTACGAGCGGGTGCGCTGGGCGGTGACCCAAGCGTCATGAAGCCAGTCGGCTGAGGTCACCGCAAGCAATACGATGTCACGTCGGTCCTCGCCAATCAGGCCGGCAGCTTGCACCGCTTCCGGCGCCAATGCGCCAGTTAGAGTCTGTCCGGAAATTCGTCTGGCGATTGCATAGCTTGGGCAGCATCAGGCGAATTGAGGCAAGCTTTAGGAACGCGAGCGCATCACGCGTCCGGTTCTCGAAGTCCGTGGCCAAGCGGCGGCACCGATTGAGCTATGCCAGCGTGCGCTCGACAACCCAGCGGCGGTGCAAGACGACAAAGCCTTTGGCAGCATCTGAGCGTTTGACGATCTCAACCCGCATTGTGGTCAGCAACTTGCCCGCACCTGGCTCGACGCGAGGTCCAAGGTAGCCGCCGTCGGCGAACACTTTGGCAAGGGATGGAAACAACCCGAGCAAGGTGGATAGCAGGAGAAGGCCGCCGTCGCGGTCCTGGAGATCGGCGGGGTGAACGATGGCGTGCGTCGGCAAGCCTTCCGTATCGACTGGCATATGTCGTTTCTTGCCCTTGATCTTCTTGCCTGCGCCGTATCCGTGCAGATCAATGCAGGTTCCCTTTTTCCGCGCTCTTCACGCTCTGGCTGTCGATGATACAGGCCGTCGGGCTGGCCTCGCGCTCGAGCCTCTCACGGCACTCCACACGGAGCGTGTGATGAATGCAATCGAGCACGCCATGGTAGGTCCAAAGATCGAAGTCGTCATACCGTGTGCTGTTCAGTGGCAGATCCTTGGGCACGTAGCGCCATTGGCAGCCCGTGCTGAGAATGTAGAACAGGCGACTTACGATCTGGCGCACATCGACCGAGTGTTTGCGTCAGCAGCACTTCGCGGGCGGGATCAGCTGCGCGACCAACGCCCACTCTTCCTCCGTCAGGTCACTTGGATAGCGCAACTCATCGCGGTTGTATCGGGGACGGGTTTCCGTGGTCCGCATCACCGGCGGACTCTCCAGATGAGCGGCCCTGATTGAGTCACAGACGCTTCGTATCGCCCAAGAAGTTTTCGGGCGGACATTAAGACATGCTGACGTGCTGTACCAAGGAGACGGTGACAGTCATTACCGACCATCTGATCGCGGCCTGTGCTAGACCGGCGGACCTACAGCACCATGCCGGTGCCCTCGACCTACTCGACATGGCGCACGGTTCAATGCAACGCCAGCGGCAGACTAAGAACGGCTAGGCCGAGGAATGTGTAACCCACCATCATTAGCAGCAACGGTAGCTCGCAAATCCAAGCCTGCCGTTGTGACGGTAATGTCCGTTGTGCAATCCGATGCGCGAGCCAGACGCTGGCGACGTGGCCGATAAGTATCAGCCCGACCTCCATATGCCACACTTGCCCCATATCGAGCGGGGCGGGATCGGCGGACATGCGTGGCAGCCCCAGTAGGTTCCATCCGATGCCGAACGGGTCGGTCAGCAGGAAAGGTAAAACCGGTATTGTCGTCAGCAGGGACGTCCACGAGTGAGCAATCATGTACACCACCGCGATCGGGATAAGCGAGAACGCGAATTGCAGGGCTAGAGCCCTTGTTGTGATCCGCCCTCCTGTGAGACCGCGCATGACCAGCATCACGGCCATGTACAACGCCAAATAGACGAACGGGGCCACAATCAGGCCGCCACGCTGATAAACGAGGAAGCCGGGTGATAACAGCCTTTGTGCACGTGCCATGTCACTGCCCCAGAATGGGTGCAGCCAGTGCATTAGATTGGTCCAGTAAAGTCCGGTCCAGAATGAGGTCTGCCAAACGCCGTCGTAGGTGGTCCCAGCGAGCATAAACAAAATGAACAACACTAAGCTGAGATCAGATGATTCGTGCTCCAGCGTTCCTGATAGCGGCCAACGGCTGTATGCACGCCATCGACCGAGCACCGTATCGCGGCGATAAGCTACCGGCGCCAGCGTACCGACCATGCGGAAGAACACGCTGAAGAACTCTGCCTTTTCAAACCAAGCAGCACTGCCGAACAACGCAGCGCCAACTCCGGTTATCATGGTGTAGGCGAGCAACGCCAAGGCCAGCAGCACCGGGCGAGGGGCCGCCATTAGTTCTAGCAATTCCAAACCCAGATAACAGACAAAGGCGGGCCAATAGGCCAGTGCTGCGGGGTATCGCAGTAACGGCTGTTCCCCTACGCCTAACAGCCGCACCAGCACGTGCCAGGGATTGATGATCTGGAACACATCGCCCACCAGCACCGTCACGACGGTAAGGCCAAGCATCATGCCGACCCAGAACAGTGTTGGTGCAATATTGGCAATGGGGCTCGGCGTCCCCCAGACGCCCGCAGCGATCGTCAGCGCGAGCAACATCACCGCACCTGCCTGACCGACTGCGGGAAGGATGCGGCCCAACATCACTCCACTGCGGGGCTGCAGGCCGTCTGCTGCCGTATCACCGGTCACGAAGGCAAGCACGCCGAACGTTAGCAGCAGTGTAGCCGCGCATGCATAGACATAATCGTGAAACGGAATCGGCAGGTTGTAAGGTGTCACCAGCGTATGGGCGAAAGCGCTGGTGCTGCCTTCGACTAGCGCTGCCACCACGATCGAAAGGTGGCAGACGCCTCGTCGGAGATGTGGAATCACATCACGTCATCACCGGCACCCGTTTTCAGTAATTCGGCGCCGATTATGTCTGGATTTGTGAAGCGCACAACCTGGAACCCGTTGTCCTGCGATGTGAACCAAACCTCTACCGTTCCGTCATGCCGCTTGAGAATGCGTAGGTAGGACGATGCCCAATCGGCCGTACGATTAAGCGTTACGCCCCCACTGCCGGTATAGTTTTGCAGGTTAGAGCCGGGCAGATCCTTGGTCCCCTGAGCAGGCGGCTTGTAGTAGGCCACCTCGCGCGGATGAAACGGATCGCGGATGTCGAATGCCCGCAATCCTGCTTCGAAAAAGCTGCAAACCAGCAGCCTGGCGTCACGCGCGTCGTCGACGTTACAGTAGTGGCTGTCGTAGACGAAGACCGGATTTGTCGCCTCGCCCATGGTCATCGAGCAGTTTGTCGGGTCATCCGCCTCCAGCATGAGGGTGGCGACCTCACGTGGGTGCGTGTCGTCAGAGATATCGATAATCTTCGGAAATCCAAACGGTGGCAGATGCTGCGCGCAGGCTGCGGCGCGGCTGGCCGCACCGGCGCCTCCGGAGCCCAGTTCCTGTGAGAAGATCAGGTAAGGCTTGCCGGCAATAGTCACTGGCTGCGCTGCCTGCGACTGGCCCCCATCTTTCCAGAACAACGAGCTAACCTCACGCACCTGCGGATTCGGCTTATGGGAGGCGATGTCGCTGGTATCCAGCACAACCAGACCCTCGGGTCCGAACGAACTCGAGCCCACGGGCGCTGTGAAGTATCCCGGCTGCGGGCTGTACATGCGTGTGCCGTCGGCGTTGAACGTGGCGTCGTGCGCGCGCCCGTTGCCGGTGAATTTCCAGGTCATGACTACTTTGGGATGTTCGGCATCGCTTGTGTCAATGATCGGCATGGTCCCGCCGACGCCGCGGAAGCCCTGTGTCACATAGTAGAAATTGCCGTCCGGGGTCCAATTTCCAGCATGGGCGTGGCTGTCAGGAATTTGCAGATTCGACTTCAGAACCGGGTGGCGGCAGTCGGAAACGTCGTAGATTTCAAAGCCGTTGCCAGTGCCGGTGCCGTTCTCGGCCTCGGCAGCACCTAAAAGTTTACGGGCCTGATTGACGTGGAGCGACTCCCAGGGATCACGCATCGTCGGTGTGTCGATGTAGTCAACCGGCTTGGGATGTGCGGGGTCTGACACGTCGACCACGACCACGCCGGGATGCTTCTGACGCGGACTGTTGGCGGTGTCGTAATAGGCGCACTGACCGAACCAGGCCATCTGCCAGCTGGCACCTTCACCCTGGGTCTGGCCGACCAGCTCCATATTGCAACGGAAGCCCTGGGCGGAGGCACCGCCGAACCGTTCAGCGAGACTCGTACTGCCCTGCAGGCCACTTTCAGCGCGGGAGCCAGCCCCGCATTTTGCCTTTGGAATCGGACCAGTCCACGGCTGAGGCCCATCGGCAGCCCAAGCCTCGGGTATCCCGGCAAGAGCATACGCCAATGCTAAACCACTAAATCCAACCCATCTGCGTGCAGCGAGCCGCATGGCCGTCCCCCCTTTTATCGTTGTTTCGTGAATACGCCGCATGCATGCTTTACGCAACGACACGCGATTTATGGAAACATCACTGCTGCGGTGGGGATGAGGGCGGCTTTACGAAACTGGTGTCATGAGACTTGGATGAATGATGTGGCCCACCACCCATCCAAAGCACCTCGCACTCGGTGCTTTATCTTCTCCGTTTTGCGGGCGCGAAGGGGATGTGAACCAACGTTACGCAGCCCACGGGACGGGTGTGCTGAGGTAAGGTGGCCGGTCAATAACGCTGAGTTTGACGAAATGGCCCGTCAAAGTCTCGAGCTTTGGGAAATTGAAAAAAAGTTGGGTTGATGTTCGCTGAAAGTCGGCAAAGTGCGCCAACGATGGTCGACAATCACCGTTAAACGACACCCAAAACTTCATCCACATTCAAACAGTGTATCCGCCCCACGCCCCCGGCCGGGCACTAGAACGTTATAGTTACCGAGTAAATTGGAGCGGGCGATGGGATTCGAACCCACGACCCCAACCTTGGCAAGGTTGTGCTCTACCCCTGAGCTACGCCCGCGCTCCGTCCGCCGCAGCGGAGCGGTCTTTTATGCACCTCGAAGTTTAATTGCAAGCGCTTGCCAGGATTGCGAGGCGCCACGCTGGAGACGCGGCGTTGTCTCTTGCGCTCGGAAGCTGGCTTGGGCGAAGTGATGGCATGGTTCGTGTCATTCTGGCTGATCTGGCGGCAACGGAGTCGCTCGCGGCCCGGGTCGCAGCTTTGGCGCGGGTAGGTGACGCGCTCTTGCTGAATGGGCCGCTCGGGGCCGGAAAGACTGCGTTCGCCCGGGCTTTCCTGCGCGCGGCTTGCGATGATCCGTGGCTCGACGTGCCCAGCCCGAGCTATACCCTGGTTCAGACCTACGAAACGACGCGGGGCAGGGTGCATCATTACGATCTGTGGCGGCTCAGTGGGGCCGCGTCGCTGGCGGAACTGGGATG
>JANXXW010000205.1 GCA_025350425.1 Rhodospirillales bacterium | reverse complement strand
CCGGCTCAGCGCGGGGATGATGGGGTCCCAGGACCGGGCGCTGCCGCCCAGCCCATGCACCATCAGGAGGGGACGTCCGGCGCCGTGGCGCTCTGAATGCAGGGTCATGGAAGGTGCAACGGGCCGCCGTGAGTTTCGTTCGTCCCACAGCGCCTTGATCAGTTGCCTGAACTCGTGGTGTCCGTCTAAGAGTCCGTTTCGAATCGATTATTTAACGTGCCATCCTGCGTAGTAGCAAGATAGCGGACGCTGCGTAGGGGAAGGCCTCTGCCGAAGCGATCGTCGCCTCGACGTCCTTTGCCAATCGGCGGTTGCGGTTGATCCAAGCGAAGAACCGCTCCGAGACTGCCAGGAATGTCCATGGTGCCTGCCTATTGCTGGCAAACGGATTAATCAGATCACGACCTTAAGGAAAGCACAGTTTGGTGGGCGGCTGGACTTCGCGCCATCCAGGGCGCGGGCAGCCATAAGCTGACACTGACGGCTGTACCACTCTATCAAACGACGGATTGAGGAACAATACACTGCCTCTCGCCGACATCGTTAAGCCGACGGCCAATCAGCACGTGATAATCCAGTTTATCACGTGCTAATTCTATAGTACGGGTTTCGACATGAACGAGACCCCTCCCCTGCCCGCCTTGACCAAATTGCCCGGCCAGCTCGCCACGCTGATCGAGCTGGCGGCGATCCCTGAGGAAGAAGTCTGGCTTGCCAGCCAGAAGAGTGCTCGCACCCGTCGCGCCTATAAGCTCGACGTAGCGCACTTCATGCGGACGCTCGGCATTACCACGCCTGACCAGCTCCGCCATATTGATCATCGCGCGGTAATCGCCTGGGAACGGATCATGCGCGAGGATCAGAGAGCGGCAGCTTCGACCGTGCGCCGTCGCATGTCGGCGCTCTCCAGCCTGTTTAAGCACTTGGTGCGGCACGGTGCCGCTACCCGCAATCCCGTGGTAGACGTGTCACGACCGAACATCAACCGGGAGGAAGGTAGCACGGCCGCATTCTCGAAGGCGCAAGCACGCCAGTTGCTTGATGCCCCTCCGGCCGACACCGTGGCCGGCCTGCGCGATCGCGCCATCCTTTCCGTTGGCCTCCAGGTAGGGCTACGCCGAGCCGAGATCGCCGCCCTGACGGTAGGCGACCTGCATCAGAATAGAGGCTTCGACGCCCTCCGCCTTACTCGCAAAGGTGGAAGGCGTGATGCTCTTGCCATCAATCCGCAAGCCACACAGCGTATTCGCGCATATCTTGAATACGCCGGGCATGGTGCCGAGCATGACGGACCACTCTTCCGGCCATTGAGGGGGAACGCCAAACCGTATGACCCTGCGGGGCGCATGGACCCGGACGCGATTGATAGGCTGGTTCGGAAATACGCGGCAGCGATCGGGTTGCCGCGCGGCTACTCCGCCCACTCGATGCGGGCGACGTTCATTACCACAGCGCTGGAAAATGGCGCGCAGCTCGAGGATGTTCAGAAAGCAGCCGGGCATCGTGATCCATCGACAACTAAGCTTTATGACCGACGGGGTTACAACCCTGAGAAAGCAGCAAGTTTCTTTGCTATATATTGACCACTCTAAAAATAAGAGCCCGACCTATGAACCAATGGACGACATTAAGCGAAATAATAGATGACTTTGGCTTGGATGCTGGCATCTCAATCCAGCAAGCGAGAGACTCCTTACTCCAGCGTGTAAAGACATTACATCCAGATTATAATAAAGGAATATTCCAGGATAAAGATGCTGAAGCCACTTACTACAAGACGGTGAGTGCCTCTCGTAAGCTAGATCAGATGCAACATGCTAGCATGAGCATTGTCCCTTATACGGAACGTGCGATCACTCAATGGGCTGCGCCACCAAGTGATCTACGCGCCGAAGAGTCAAAGTTAAAAGAAGTTATCACAAACGCGGCGGAGTTGAAATATCGGTCCTTAAAGATTCGATCTGCAGGTTTTCCGTAAATGTACCCGTATCAGCAAACGCAAAGTCAGGTGCCTTGGCCATTCGTTTCCTCGGATAATGCCTATTTCATTACTGACGCCAGCGACTTACTCTGTCCGCTTTACCAACGCCGTTTTTTGTTGCCTGTCCACGGCCAGAAAACGCTCGCGCACGATGCGGAAGAACCCCGGCGGTAGGAAGCCATACGCCGCACTGTCTGACCCCCTGCCCGCGACAAACCTCAGGTCGGGTCCTGGCCAGGCGAACACGTTCGCTTCACTGACCACGACCCAGGAGAGGGCGCGACCGCATTGGCCGGAAAACCCGGGTTAGGACCGGGCTGAGCGGCCACTGTGGGGCTGTGCACTAAACCTCCCTGATTTCGGGCTTGCCGGACCCAGCATTCCCGGGCTGTTTTCCGGGTGGCCATGGCTGTGCACGAATCTTGAGATAAGTGTGCGGCGCCGCTGCCCATCGCTGCCACAAGTGCAGTGGCAGGCGTTCAAGTTGCTGACAAGACTCAGCTTTCTGTTCTTAACCCAGGTTTTCCGGCGTATGCGGTTATGTCCTCAATAGCCAAGGCTGCTGAAAGGCCAAGCCCAGCCCGCCAACAATTCCCGTGATGACGAGGGCAATCCACCCGGCATACAGGGCCGCCCCCAGCTTCATTCCTCCGGCTTCCTGCCTGAATAGACTGTCATCGACCGTTCAGGATGGTTCGCGACGGCGGAAGCGGGACGCTCGCTCGATAAGATCATTCATGTGCGCCGCCGCGTGGATTGTCAGCTTGTGGCGCGTGAAGCCTGGCCTTGGGGCTATGTAGGAAGCCATCTCGCGGGCGTGTTCATTTTCCTGGTCTGACGACCCGACAAGCAATGAGATAACGAGGTTTTCCAGTGCGATAATGCGGACGTGGAGCGCTTCAAACTCGGCGTCGCCCATTCTGGGAAGTGGAGGTTGCCCCTCGGCCGATTCTGGAGCAGTTAGCGGACCATCTGGCCCCGCACCTCCGTCGTTATCCCATCTGGACAGCGCCCGTTGGCGCTGAAGTGCATCACTTACGGGATTGGAGCCATGACTGGACATACAGATTTCTCCTCCCAAAAGCATATGATGGAACTCGGTAAGATCATTGATAACCAACGTCCATCACGTAATCCCGAAGGAGAGCTTCGTCACTCTCCACTTCGCCTAGCAAATATTGAAGGGCGTCTCGGGCGTAGATGATCCCGATCGGTCTTCTATTCTCATCGACAATCGGGATGCGCTGAAGGCTACGGCTTTTCATCACCGACCAGACATCTTGCAGTGTCTCGTCGGGGCCGCAGGAAATCACATCCCGCGTCATGATCGTGTCCACCTGGGCGGTGCAGCCGCCTCCGATGCATTGCCTGATCTGTCCCACGATGTCGGTTTTCGTGAGCACGCCGACCATGCTGCCATCCTGGCCGCAGACGACAACGAGATCGGTATGAGGCTTGGACATGAGATCAGCCGCCTCCTTGACCGGAGCTGCTGCATTGACCGTTGCAAGACGCTCGCGCGCTCTGGGCAGTATCTGCGCGGCAAACATTCTTGGTCCCCTTGGCTCTGGCTCACCGCCGCGCATCAGATTGGCATGCGGTAGCCGTAGAACTCGTGATCCTCGTTGTATCCACCCTGGCCGGCGCCAAGATCGGCAAAATCATGCACGAACTCGATGGCCGCGACCCATTTGACCATTTTGAAGCCGAGCTCGTTCTCGCACCGTAGTCGCAACGGTGCCCCGTGCAGCACACTGACCGGCTCGCCGTTCATCTCGTAGGCGAGGATCGTTAGCTCGTGGCGCATGTTATGCACCTTGTGCGCGTCGTAGTACCGCCCACTCTCGCCGCCATCGGCCAACGAGTAGAACACGGCGTAATGGGCGTCCGCCGTCGGCTTCACCAGGTCCAGGATGTGACGCATCGGCACGCCTCCCCATTTGGCGACACCTGACCATCCCTGTATGCAGAAATGCGTCGTGATCTGCTCCTGCTTCGGCATCGCTTTGATATCAGCCAGGGAGAATTCCTGCGCATGCTCCACCAAGCCGCCGACCCGAAGCCGATATTGGGCAAACTTATTGTCCACAAGGCCGTCGAACTCGGCAGAGTTCGGCATCGTGCCGTTCGGCCAAAAATACGGCGAGATGTCCTTTTCGGTGAGTTCGGAACGTGGGTCCCACCATTCGGCCAGTCCCTTGATCCAACCGACCATGAACTTGCCCGTATGCTGCACCAGACGCGCGCGGCGGAGTGTCAGCGGCGAAGCCACTGCCCAGGCCACTCCAACCACTACCATCGCCAGGATAAAGGGCAGGAGTCCGATCCACGAGTTGC
Source organism: Rhodospirillales bacterium (assembly GCA_025350425.1). Lineage (GTDB taxonomy): Bacteria > Pseudomonadota > Alphaproteobacteria > Acetobacterales > Acetobacteraceae > JANXTF01. The sequence goes on along the minus strand of JANXXW010000205.1, from coordinate 10,381 downwards.
TCTCCACGCCGGCGAACATGTGGTTGGTGTTCTCCCGCAGACTGGTGACGAACACCATGATGCCGTGCGCCAGGATGAACAGCACGAACCAGGAGAACGAGACGAAGTGGATTGACCGCGCCACCTGCCGATTAAGCACGCGCCCAGTCCAGCCGAGCCGATTGGAAATCGCCGGTCTTTGCAGCAAGCCGGTGGCGATAGAAACGGGAGCCGCGACAAACACCGTGATGAAGTAGGTGAGTTGCTGCAAAGCATTGTAGCGGGTCCAGCTATGGTCGATCGGGAAATTTAATGACGCGTACTGGATTGCCGTCGAGGCGGCGTTCGGAAATACCTCCCAGGTGAGGGGCACCAGCCGGCGCCACTGATCGGTCGAAAATATCAGTGCGTAGAAGGTGATCCCGTTGACCGTCCACAGCAGGTTGACCGAAAAATGCCACCAACGCGCAAGCCCGATGGAGTGCCGGATACCGGGGATGCCGAGCCAGCCTGGTATCGTCACCGAGTCATCCTTGGCGGTCCAGACACGGCCTGTCGGCACCGGGTGCTGAAAGCGAAACCAGTCCGTGCCGGGCGTGCAGTCCCGCTTCCAATACAGTCGCGGATGATCGGCCAAAATCTGGATGCCGGCCCGAATAATGAACATCATGAAGAACATGTTCAGGAAGTGTTGCGCCCGCAGCCACCACGGGAATCCCGAATCAACCGAGGGTGCGGCCTGAGCGATGCCCGAATATCGTGTGATGAAAGCCTTGACCTCCGGGTACTCCCGCAAGCTTTGCGCAACGGTGATCGCGAGGATCAGGGCTGCGAACCCGAGCGGCAGCGCCCACAGCACACTGATCCAACGTTGTCCGACACGAATGCGAGGAACAATGCCCTCTTGTGGAGGCAGCCAATGACTCAACAGGACACGATCGTCCGCAGCGCTGAGGGTTGCGGCGAGCGGATCGTGGTGCGGCGTAACCCTGGGCGGGTTCGTCATGGACGTTATCCTTCTTAACTCTGCAACGTATCAGCGGCCCAAGAGAAGCTCTCTCAGAACGACGGCTTCGTTGTGGGCTTCGTCTCGTGCGCCGAACAGCAAGGTGACCGGCCCCTGTCGCGCCAACGCGCGCAAGGCTTCGACCGCTTCAGGATTGTCTTTCAGTTCCGCTCGATATTTTTCACAGAACCCTTGCCATCGAGCAGGCTCATGCCCGAACCACTGCCGCAGCTCGGTGCTCGGTGCGATATCCTTGTTCCATGAAGCAAGCGCCGCCCGCGCTTTGCTGACGCCCCGTGGCCATAGCCTGTCCACCAGAATCCGGGTTCCATCGCCAGCGTCAGCCGGCAAGTAAACACGCTTTAGCAGGATATGATCTGCTGGAATCTGCGACATCATCCCGCCTCTCGCCTCGAAACCCGCCCTGGTCAATACCCCTGAATTACTCGGTAGTCGTTGTGCCCCTGGCTCTCAAACGGCCCGGCACCCTCGTTCACCCGGACGCAGGGCCGGTTGCCCGGGTTGCACCGGATCACCTTCTCCAGCATCCCGGCCTTCACCCAACTGTCATAATTCACTTGTAGCTCCGCCACCTGAGCCTGGAGCTGCGCTTTTTCGACCTGCGCCGCCGCAATTGTCCCTATGTCCCACCATAGTACCAGCGTGCTCGCCAGCCATCCCAGCAGCACCAAGCCGGCAACCCCGGCCATCACCCATCCCAGTAGCCGCCAGCTCGCCCATAGCACCACTTGCCGCAGCGCCGCTTGCGCCTGGCCGGCCTCCGCCGTCACCCCGGCCAGCCTACCCAGCAAGGGTTTCGTCGCCGCCTGCACCGCCGCCAGGCCCTCCGTCGCCGCCCCGGCCAGGCTATCCGTCACTGCCGATCGCACGGCTCCCTGCGTGCCGAGCTGCAAGTCCCGCACCCCGCGCGCCAGCGCCTCGCGCTCCCGCCCCAATGCCGCCCGCTCCGCCGCCAAGCCATCCAGCGCAGCCTGTACCGCAGCCTGCTGCCGCTCGGCGATCTCCATTAGCCCATACAGCCGGTCCTCGGTTTCGCTCATCTCCTCTGCCCTTACATGCCCATCGACGGGCCGCGGCTCGGCCGTAGCGCCTGCCGGGCGCGCAGCTCACGTTGCCGCACCGCTTCCAGCTCGGCCGCCGCCCGGAACTGCTCGCGCATTCCGTCCTCGGCCTTTGCCATGATCCCGGCCACCACCCGCTCCGGCTCCCGGTCGGCCACGATCCGCGCCAGGTTGGGCCGCTCCGCCATCCCGAACGCCTCTCCCTGCTCCCGCAGCACCCGCGCCGCTCCGGGCTGCTCGCGCACGCCGCGGCCGAACTGCGCCAACTGCTCGCGCGTGCCGCCGAGCGCTGGGTCAGTCCCCAGCTTCGGCAACGCCGCGTTGTAGGCGGTCAGCACATGGTCCCACTGCCCCACCAACTCGCGCGCGGCAGTCTCGTCCCATGCCTGGGCCTGCTGCTGGCGCCGGTGCCCCTCAAATCGTTCCCGGAACCCGGCCCGCCCTGTCGCAACCGCCTCCGCCAGCCCGGGAGCTGGCTCCAGCCCGGTCTTCGCCGGCTCGGCCGTGGGCGCCGGGCGCTCGGTTCGGCCGGCATCCGCGGCGAACCCGGCAAACCGGCTCCGCCGCGCGCCTGGCTGCTCCGGCTCCGGCGTCAGCGGTGGCCGCACCACGATCCGGCTGTCCGGCACCAATCCGCGCCGCTCGGCATAGCGCCGCACCAGGTCGGGGCCGTCCCGGTCCTGCTCGTAATCCAGGCTGGTGTCCTTGGCCCGCTCTCGGCCGAGCACGCGCGCTAGCCGCGCCGGCGCGGCGAAGTCGTCGCGCCCGTAATGCAGCGCCACCCCGTCCCGGTGCCGGGTCAGCCCGACATAGGCCGCGTGCCGGTCCATGTGCGGCGTCGCCAGCACATGCGCCCGGTCCACCGTCATGCCCTGCGCCTTGTGCACCGTCGCCGCATAGCCGTGGTCTAGGTGCGCGTAATCGCGGGTGTAGAACGTCACCGCCTGGCCAGCCTTCACCGCTGGCCCGCCAGCACCGTCCAGCTGCACCGTCAGCCGCTCGCCCCCGCTCGCCACCTCCAGCACCGTGCCCAGCGTCCCGTTCTTCACCGCTACCCCGCCGCGGCACTGCGCATCACCGCCAAGGCCGCGCTCGTTCCGCTGGAACATGATCCGGTCGCCAGCAGCAAACGCCCGCTCTCCCCGCTCCGTCTGCACCACTTGGTCAGCGCCATGCAGCGCACCGGACGCGTGCATGTGCCCGCGTGCCAGCGTGTTCAGATCCCGGACGTCGTCGCGCGTGTAGGCCAGGATGATCCTGCTCTCCGCCGGGCGCGCCTGTCGTTCGGCGTCCCAAGCCTCCACCAGCCCCGCCTTGGCCTCGCCGCGCGTGCCGGACGCCCGCACCATCCCCGCCGCCGCATAGCGCTCCAGCGCCTCCGCCGTGCGCCCCGTGGCCAGTTCCCGCGTGGCATCACGCTGCCACGGCTCGTGCTGCCGCTGAACCTCGGTGATCTCCGCCGCGCCATGCCGCTCCGCCAAAGCCCGGAACGCCGCGCCTGCCTCAATCGCCTGTAGCTGCTCGGGGTCGCCAACCAGCACCACCTTGGCTCCCGCCGCTTGCGCCGCCGACAGCACCCGCTCCATCTGCCGCGAGCCGATCATCCCCGCCTCGTCCACCACCAGCACGTCCCGGCTGGTGAGCTGGTCGCGGCCGTCTTTCCAAGCGTACTCGAGGCTGGCAATCGTGCGCGACGCGATGCCGCTGCCGCCTTCCAAGCCCTCCGCCGCAATGCCGGACAGCGCCGCCCCGCGCACCGTATAGCCCTCCGCCTCCCATGCCATCCGCGCGACGCCAAGCATCCTGCTCTTGCCGGTGCCGGCAACCCCCACCACCAAGGACAGGTCGGCCCCGTTCGTCACATGCGTCAGTGCGGCTTTCTGCTCGTCGCCGAGCACCAGCCCGTTCCGCTCCGCCGTCCGCTGCGCGCGCCACGCCGCAGCCCGCAACACCTGGTGCCCGGTCTGCCCGGCCAGCGCCGCGCCGCTCGCCTCCATGCGCCGTTCCGTCTCCAGCATCGCCCGCGTGGTGAACCGCTCGCGCCCGCGCTCGTCCTCCCCAAGCCGCACCAGCTCCGGCGCCGCCTCCACCTTCGCCAGCACGGACGCGAACTGCTCTGCCCCATCCGTGTGCCGGTCCACGAACCGCGCCATGTCGCGCCGGGTGAACGTCGAGTGCTGCTGCGTCAGCGCGTCCAGCGCAATCGAGGGATCAGCGGACAGCGCCTCTCCATTCCGCCGGGCAATGGCCCGGTGCTCTGCCGCCCGCTCCGCATCCTCGCCGCGCTCCTCGCGCCGTGCCCCCGCCGGGCCGATCTTGTGCTGTGGCTCCAACTCGATGCCCTGGTCGCGAAAGCTGCGATGGTCGATCCGGATGTCATGGCCCAACTCGGCCAGCCGCGCGTTCGCCAGCTCGGCCCAACCCTCGCGCCAGTCCCGCAGCAAGCCCACGTCGTTCCAAGCGCGCTGCTTCTTGCCGAACCCGTCGCCGTTGATCTCCCGCATCGACAGCATGACATGCGCGTGCGGCTTCACCTCACCGTCCGGCTCCTTCGACCAATGCACGTTCAGGTCCGCCACCATCCCGCGCGAGACGAACTGCCGGCGCACGAACTCCTGCGCTAACGCGATGCCCTCGGCCTGCGATAGCTCACGCGGCAGGGCAAACTCAACCTCACGCGCCAGCACCGCATCCTTGCGGCGCTCGATTGCCTCAACCTCGTTCCATAGGCGCTCGCGCGCCGCACGCACCGCCTCGGGGGTGTCGTCCACCGACTGCCATCGCTCGGGCGCACCCGCGGGCAGCATGATCTCCGAATGCACCACACCTTCCTTGGCGGTATAGTCGTGCGACCGGCCAACGCGCTCGTCCGCCAGCTCGGACGCCGAACGGTAAGCCGCGGCGGCAACCGCACTGCGCCCGGCTGACCGTTGGATGACCTTAGCTGAGAAGTGGTAGATGGCCATACGGGAGGCGGCGACTTGTAATGTCTCCCACAAGCCTGCCGGAGGCCAGCGCACATTGCAACGCAATGTTTAAGCGCGCATTTACCTGCTGACCTTCGCTGTGCTCCGGTCGGCAAATGACGCGCTACTCGCGTGCGTCATTTCAGTCAGGTAGTTGGCAACGGGTCCAAGCGGTTGCTAGGCTGGCGTCAGCCCGTCAACCCTATCGAGGCACCACCATGGCCCGCAAACCACGCGATTACGACGCCGAACTTCAGGCCCTCATGGAGAAAGCCAAGAAGGTCAAGACACAGAAGACCACCCAGCTCGGGGAGCTGGTCCAGATCGTCGGTGCCGATACCCTGCCCATCGAGGCATTGGCCGGTGCTCTCCTCGCTGCCATCGAGCAATCGAAGAAAACACCCGAGGCCGTCGCGAGGTGGACCGAACGCGGGCATGCGTTCTTTCAGCAAGGCGGCAAGCGGGGGACCAAGCAAAAGCCCGGCGACACTGCTGGCGGAGCTACTGGCGACAACGGTGCAGCTAAATCGTCTGACCGTGCTGCGTAACCGATTGGACCGCGATCAAGCACGCGACGACAAGCGCCAGCGGGTTCAGGACCGTCGCGCGCGCACCCGGCATCTGATTGAGCTCGGAGGCTTGGTACAAAAGGCCGGATTGGTCGAGTTGGTGGACGATGATCGCGCTACACTGCTCGGCGCCTTCCTCGAAGTCGCAGCACGGCTTCAGGGGCAAGAGGATGAACACCAAGGAATAAGCCAGGCGGATCAGGTCACACGCTGGCGGCGACGAGGACTGCGCGCTTTTGATGCCGACAAGGAAGCTGCCGACACGGAGGCAATGGGCAGGAGAAAGGAAGAGGGACAACCGGCAGAAGCATTGCAGCAGTAGCGGCCGTTCATGTGGTCAGTGCTGTCCTACACGGTCCGCTCATGTTGCGGCTCGCCTTGCTTTTCCTGAGGCAACAGGGCGTCCGCCGAGCCGCCCGTTGCGTGCTGAAGATGCCGCTTTGGCGGCGGAGGTTGTCAGCCCGGCGAGGCGCGCGCCGGACCGTTTGATGGCCAGCGGCGACTCTTCCATGATCCGCGTCACCAGCCCGTCCACGGTGATATGCAGGTCGAGGTCCTCCACAACGAGGTAAACCCCATCGTCTGAGGCGCGCAGAGTCTCAAGCTGCTGCGCCGACGCATCTTTCAGCGAAGGGATGAACTTAGGTTCCGCGCCAAATACCCGGCCGTCCGTCAGCTTCAGCATGACTGCGCCGTGCCCCTGATCAAACCAAGCTTTCTGCGCCTGGTGCTCCTGAGCTGCGGCGTCTTCCTCGGCGCGGATCGCATGGTCGAGTGCCTCCTTGGTGATCGGCTTACGCTGGGGCAGCGTCCATTCCTCGTCGTTGTGCTTCACCATTCCTCGGCCTCCTCGATGTGCTGCCCGGCGGTCAGCAAAAGCGCCCGGCCGTCGTCCAAAGTCAGAGCAACTTTGCCACTACCTGCGTCGTAGCCGGCGGCCACAATGGTAGCCGCGCCCTTGCCGGGTTTGAGCGCTACCTTCGCCAGAAACCTGTCTCCGTTCGCGATCGGTCTCGTCTCGACACGGCGGTTGACCAGGCCAATTTCGTGTCGGCTTCCCTGCGTCACCCACCAGCCCTCCCGGCACGCCGGCAGGTTTGTCACGATGGCCTCGGCAACCCGATCTAGCGTGGCAGTCGTCGGCCTTCTGCCTCGGCGTCGAAACCGGTACAGGCCGGTCACGTCGGACAGGAACGAGAAGCGAAATCGCGCCACCCAGCCCTCCCCCGTATGAACGGCATGGACGTGCGGCGGTGGATGGTCTTCCGCACCGATGAACACCTGGATCGCGTCAATCCAGAAGAGTGTCCCAGCCATGGTGGCCCTATAACCTATCTGATAGGTTTACTCAATGCCTTTCACCTACCTAATGCGTGCGCGGCTGAGCACGATTGCCATCCTGGAAGCTTGCTGGACGCCCCTGCTCTCCTGTCAGCTCTCTTTCCTTGCCTTGCTGCTCGCAAGCCGCACAGCGCCGGATTCTTCCGAGTCTCACGGCTGTTTCCGCGACACCCTCCTGTTAAGCCGCTTTCTGTTCGACCCGCCGTAAGCGTTGGTCGAAAGTCGGGGCGCTTTCTGCCCCGACGCCACCCAGCAGGCACGGCGCGCAGAGGCGGTCAGGGATGCCGAAGGCACCGCGAAGCGGCGGGAGCCGGAGGCGAACGTCCTTGACGGTCCCGAGCACCGTGGCACCGCGAGTTATCCACAATCTGAGATTATCCACTGCGTAAAGTTCAGGTTCTCTTATATTCTAATTTCAGGGCAAGAATCGCACAGCAAAAACAATAGCTTACACTGCTTACTGTGACTAAACGGGGGCGCTGTGGTGACTCAACGGGGGTTCAGTTGTGACTAAGTGGGGGCGTTGATGTGACTCAACGGGGGTTATCGATTCGCCTCTGAGCGCGACCGAATCGGGGCGGTAAAAGGTTGCTGGCGACTCGGTTTTGGTGCGCGCTGGTTGCCTTGCCCTTCTGCGGCCGACCGCCGGGGAAGCAGTTGTGACTCAACGGGGGTTCTAGGCCGCGTTGTGACGTGACTTGACCTGACTGCACGTCATATTCACTCTAGCTCTCATGTCGCAGACCGTGGCCCAGAAAACCAATCACACTGGCTTTCCCAAAGCTGGTGAGCTGATTGAGATTACAGGCGCGCACGCCTTAGAGGCATCCGACAGAGCCATCCTCAATCTTCTGTATCAGCACGCGCATGATAGTGGTCGGCTAACTGAGACAGATGCCGAGTGGGAATTGCCCATGTCGGTTCTCCGCCCCTCTCGGCAGCATAAGGGGAACGAGCGCGTCCGGGACAGCTTGGACAGGCTTATGCGGGTCGTTGTGACTGTGCCGCTACCCGACGCCAAAACAGGCGAGCCGCGGCTTGTCCTGACGAACCTGTTCGAGTTCTTCGACCTGTCAGCGGATGAGGGCCGGCCGGGCGCAACAGTCCGGTTCGGGCTTCCCAAGAAGCTCCGCCCTATCCTGGCCCGGTCCAATCGTTGGGGCCGGATCAAGGCCGAAGTCGTCTGCGCAATGACGAGCAAATACGCGATGGCGCTTTACGAGCTGGTCCAGCTTCGGTCGGGGCTGGAGCGATGCGTTGAGCAAATTCCCATTGATCGCTTCCGTGATCTGCTGGGGGTACCGCCGGGAAAGCTGGTTCGGGGACCGGATTTCGAGCGGAGGGTGATCGAGCCGGCCTTGCTGGAAGTGAACGGCCTGTCGGAAATGAGTGTCCAAATCGAGCTGACGCGGCTGCATGCTCGCGCGCCGATAACAGGCGTGACCCTTGCCTGGTGGCGAAAGGAAGGTGACGACTTCCGAGCGGCCTACGCCGAACGCCAGCGATCAAAAGCAGGCCGGATGGCCAGGCTTCGGGGGCAAGTCGAAGACGTTTCCCTTAGTTAACCCGCAAGCGTGCTAGCAGGCTAGCGCTCTCCAAAAGGATGCTTACCGCGAGCGCGCATAAGCAAATCGAAGGCTTCACCCATAAGCGCCTGCACCGTGGTGCTCTCCTCGATTGCTAGGATGTTCAATGCCCGGCTCAATTCTGGGCTGAAGTGGCCAAGGACACCCTTCTTCCCCTCGCGAGCTGGTCGGCGCTTGCCGCCGGTCTCTGGCGTACCGATTGAAGCAACAGGCGAGGGCTCAATCGCCTTAGGCGTGGCTGGCCGCACTTCTGGCAAATCATCTTTGAGTCCGGCGAATCTAGTCATAATGCATCCGTGCTAGCTGGCTTACCTGCTAGCACGCTAGCATACTTGCTGACCCATTTCCAAAGTCGGGCCACGTCTTCAGCAGCTTTTCCCCTCGGCTCAATTTCGGACGCCGCTTTTCCCTCTGCCACGCTGTGATGGAACGCCGCCCGTTCTGGCAGCATGACCGGCGCAACCTGCAAGCCGATCCTTTGAACCAACTCACTCGCTTCGGGGTAGAGGACAGCGCCGCGCGGAGGACCGGCCATGAACACCACGAACGCTGGCTTGCCGCTCGCCTTAGCGAGTTCAGCCGTGGTCCGGACGGCATCAAGATCGAAGGCACGGGGACGGCAGGGAATGAGTAATAGGCTCGCAGCCCGACACGCCTCGCGCGCCATAATGTCAGCTGCCGGCGGAGTGTCGATCACAGCAAACGCAGCGCCTGCACGCGCCAAAGCCGCAAGCTTGTCAGGAAGCAGGCTGTGAGAGGCGCAGTCGATCACGTCGGGGTCTTTCCCGGCCCGCCACTTTCCCCAACGAGAAGCTGTCGCCTGCGGGTCAGTATCAACGATGACGGTGGCCAACCCGGCTGCATGGGCCGCCGTGCCCAGGTGTATGGCGAGCGTGGTCTTTCCAGCTCCGCCTTTCTGGCTAATGACTGCAATGGTTAACACGTTAGCTTGTAACCTCAGTAGCGTGCTAGCACGCTAGGGAACAGAGTTGAGCGTTGCAATAGCCTTTGTTGCCACTGGTTACGGTAGCAGCGGACTCGCAAATGCACTTTAGCGATGCGGCTTATAGTTCATCAAACCAGCTGAGCTCGACCGTCATTTTCTCGACCATTTCGGTTGTGACGCCTAGCTTGAGTTGCTTGAGCAGATCGCAGAGCTGATCGCCGTCAATGAGATCGATAGCCGGTGCACCATCTCTGGTTGCCTCACGCTTGGCATCAGGCGTGAAGGTTCCTGTCGTTATCATCAATCCCTTGTCGCTACGCCCAACCATAGCGCCACGGAAATCGCGAATCGCGCCTGCGCCGACACTTCCCTGATATCGCTTGCATTGAAAAAGCACCTGAAACGACAGAAGGTTGACGCGCAGCACTCCGATCCCATCAATGCCGCCGTCCCCACTTCGGCCAGTAACCGCGACCTTCAGAAAACCGGCCTCCCGCAAAAGGCGCTGGGCCAAGCGTTCAAAGGCATCCGGCGCCACTGCCCTTAACACACTCAGCAACTGATCCTTCCAATGTGGCTCGGTCGCCTCGACTTCTTCCGCTTCGATATCCGCTGCTGGATTTTCTTCGGAAAGCGGCGGCTCTTTCGCGCGCTTTTTGTCTGCAACCTGCTTACGCACCCGCGACGGAACGCCGACAATGTCCTCAACTGTTAACTGCTCACCATCTTTGGTGAGTGACCAAACACCGCGACTGCTATTTTGTATTGCTCCGTCTTTTTTGAGGTAAGTCTTAGCCCAAGCCAAATTGTAATTTATCTTTGTTTGTCTGGCAAATGCGCAATATTACCTTAAAGATATTCTTATTTACTTTTTTTTCATTCTCTCTTTGGAGAGATGGTAGTATT
>JANXXW010000203.1 GCA_025350425.1 Rhodospirillales bacterium | reverse complement strand
ACCACTGCGCCGCCAATCAGCGACGCAACGCCCAGCCCAATCACGGTAATAACCGGTACCGCCGCGTTTTTCAGCGCGTGGACGAACAATACCGGCCGTTGGCTGACGCCCTTGGCGCGCGCCGTCCGCACATAGTCCTGGCTTAACACCTCCAGCATCGTCGCCCGCGTCACCCGCGCGATCAACGCCACAAACGCTGCCGATAAGGTCACTACCGGCAGCACCAGGTTGTACAGCCACGGCCCGATGCCGTTGGCGATGGGCGTGTAGCCCTGCACCGGAAACATATCGAGCTGCAGCGCGAAGATGTAGGCCATGAGATATCCGACCACGAACACCGGCACCGAGAAGCCGGATACCGAAATCAGCATCACCAGCCGGTCGATCCACGTGCCCTGTTTGGCTGCCGCCACCACTCCCAGCGGTACCGCGACACAAACGGTGAGGATCAGCGTCAGTACCATCAGCGACGCCGTCGGTTCGATCCGCTGCGCGATCAGGTGGGTGACAGGCAGGTTGGTGAAGATCGACTGGCCGAGATCGCCGTTCACCACGTGCCATGCCCATTCGGCAAACCGCACGATGAACGGGCGGTCAAGCCCGAGCGACTCACGGATGCGGTCCACGTCGGCCGGCGTCGCCTGATCGCCCGCAATGATCGCCGCAGGATCGCCTGGCGCGAGATACAACAGGCTGAACACGAGGAAAGCCACGATCGCCATGACGGGGATCGTGGCGAGCACGCGCTTGGAGGCATAGACCAACATTATGTGTCTATCTTAGGTCTTCTGCACGCCCCAGAACACCGGGAACGGCGCCTTCACCACCCCTGAGATGCTTTTGCGCCAAGCCTGATACGTCAGGAAGAACCCGGTCGGCCCGTAGGTCACGAACTCGAACGACGCCTTGTTGATGGCCGCCATGGCTGTTTTCTCGGCCTCCAGATCGTTCGCCGCATACCAGTCGCCAATGAGCCCCTCGATCAGCGGCGAATTCGGCCAGCCGAACCAAGCCTTCGGCCCGCCCGCGTCGAGCGCCGTGTAGGGCGCAGGGTTCACGCAGTCCGAACCCGCGTGCCACGTGTGGAATATGTGCCAGCCACCTTGCGACGGCGGCTCCTTCTTGGCGCGGCGGGCCCCCACCGTGCCCCAGTCCATTGCCTGGTAATCCACGTTCATGCCGATCCTGGCGAGCATATCAGCGGTCACGTCACCCTCGGCCTTGGTGATGGCGACGTCGGTTGCCACGCACAGGATGATCTTCTCGCCCTTGTAGCCGGCCTCCGCGAGCAGCTTCTTCGCTTCCTCGTAACGGCGCGGCCCTTTGAGGATATCGCCGCCTTCCTCCGTGTAGACGGGCGTGCCCGGCGTGAAGAAGCTCGGGAGCAACTTCCACAACGCCGTGTCGTCGCCCACCACGGCTTGCATATAGTCCTGCTGGCTCAGCGCCATCAGCACCGCCCGGCGGACCCGCACATCATTGAATGGCGGGTGCAGATGGTTCATCCGGAGCGAGCCGATGTTGCCGAGTGGGTCGGAGATATCGACCGATATGTTGGCGTTGCGCTTCAGCAACGGCACCACGTCCGGCAACGGCTGCTCCCACCAGTCGATCTCGCCATTCTGCAAGGCCGCCGTCGCGGTGGCGGCATCGGGCAGGATTTGCCATTCGATCCGATCGAACATCATCCGCTTGCCGCCCGCCAGCCAATCCGCCGCTTCCGGCCGCACCGGGTAGGCCGCGAATTTCTCGAACACCGCCTTCGATCCCGGCACCCATTCGCCGGCGTTGAACTTCATCGGGCCAGAGCCGACGTACTCGCTGATCAGCTTGAACGGGTCAGTCGCCGCGATCCGCTCCGGCATGATCAAAGCGACCGGCGCGTTGTTCTTGCCTAGCGCGAACAGCATCTTCGTGAACGGCTTGTTCAGCCGGAACCGGAAGGTGAGATCATCGATCGCCTCCAACGCATCGAGCCGGGCCGTGATCACCTGCCCCATCGTGTCCCGCACCATCCAGCGCTTCAGGCTGGCCAGCACATCCCGCGTGGTGACACGCCCGCCGTCATGGAAGGTGAGGCCGGGACGCAGCTTGAAGGTCCATGTCTTGAAATCAGCCGAGACCTCGTGCCCCTCGCACATCTGCGGTTGCGGTTCGAGCTTGGAGTTCACGCCGTACAGCGTGTCCCACACCATCAGCGCCGCGTTACGTACCACGTACTGCGTGCCGGCGACGGCATCCATGCTGGACAAATTGGCCTGCGGCACGAACCGCAGCACACGTGATCCCTGCGCCGCCGCGATGTGTGGGGCAGCGAGGGTGGTAGCGGCACCGGTTGCGAGAAAATCACGACGCTTCATGGGCCTGTTCCGGATTGGAGTTACATTGGCGCGAAAAGATGCAAAAACCCGGCCAGTTAGACCTGCCTGACGTTCCAGAACGTCACGAACCCATTCAGCACGCCAGTGATGCTCTTGCGGTGGGCCGTTTCGTAGAAATTCTGGCCGAGCGGGATGTAGGGCACGTCCACAAACACCTGCCGTTGCAGCTCGACCGCAATCTTCTTCTGGGCTGCCAGGTCCGGGGCCGCGATCCATTGGTCGCGCAACGTCTCCAGCGCCGGGCTGGTCGGCCAGCCGAACATGCCCGTTGCTGGCCCCTGGCTGCGCATAAAGGCGTGCCCAACCGGATTCAACTGGTCACCGCCCGCCCAGAACGTATGGAAAAGGCTCCAGCCACCCTTGTCGATCGGGTCCTTCTTGGCCCGCCGCGTCACCACCGAGCCCCAGTCCGACGCCTGGTAATCGACGTTCAGCCCGCATTTGGTCAGCACGTCGGCGCCGACATCGGCCAACGCCTTCAGGATCGGAAAGTCGGTTGGCGCCATCAGCACCACCTTTTCGCCCTTGTAGCCGGCATCCAAGATCGCCTTCTTCGCCGCCGCGTAGTCGCGCGGTCCCTGGAACACCTCGAGCCCGGTGTCGTTCGCCATCGGCGTTCCCGGACAGAAGATGCCGGTCGGCACATGGAACATGGAGGGATCGTCGCCCACCACCGCCTGCACGTAGTCGGTCTGGCTGATCGCCTTCAGCAGCGCGCGACGGATCGCCGGGTTGTCGAACGGCGGATTGAGGTGATTCAATCGCATGCACGCGACCTGGCCGGTCGGGTCCTGGGTGAAAACGTTGATGTTGGTGTTCTTCTTGAGCAGCGGCACGAGGTCCTGCGGCGGGTTCTCCCACCAATCCACCTCGTTGTTCTGGAGCGCGCCCGCCGCCGTCGCGGCATCGGGGATCACGTGCCACTCCACGCGGTCGAAGTGGACGATCTTGGGTCCGGCCGTCCAGTCCGGCGTGCCTCCCTCGCGCGGCTTGTAGTCAACGAACCGGTCGTAGATCACCTGCGATCCCACAACCCGTTCCTTCGCGTTGAACCGGAATGGCCCGCTGCCGACCATCTCGGTCACCTGCGTGAACGCGTCCGTCCTGGCCAGCCGCTCCGGCATCATGGCGGCGAAGTTGCTGGCCGGCTTGCCGAGCGCGTCCGGCAGCAGCGGGAACGGCGCCTTCAGGCGGAACTGGATGGTCTTGTCGTCGGGCGCCGACAACTCGTCGGTAAACGACAGCAACGTCTGCCCATACGTATCCCGCTTGCCCCAGCGCTGGATCGAGGCCACGCAATCCCGCGCCAGCACCGGGCTTCCGTCATGGAATTTCAGCCCGTCGCGCAGCGTGATCCGCACCAACTTGCCGTCGTTCTCGACCGTCATGCCGTCGGCCATCTGCGGCGAGGCCACGAACTTTCCATTCAAGGCGAACAGCGTGTCGAACACCATGTAGCCGTGATTGCGCGTCACGTAGGCGGTGGTCCAGATCGGATCGAGCACGGTCAGGTCCGATTGCGGCACGAACTTCAGCACCCGCGACCCCTGGGCCGCGACGATGCCGGGGGCTGCGAGCGTCGCGGCACCGGCGGCCAGCAAAGTCCTGCGCTTGATCATGAACTGTCCGTGTTGTTCACCAAACGATGCCAGGGTGCCCGGCGGGGAACAAGGCCCGTCTTAGACCGCCCCGAACAGCCCCGCCCATTCCACCCGCACCCGCCGCTTCTCGCCATCGCGCCGGGTCAGGCCGACGCGCACCAGCAGCGCGGCGAACAGCGCGGCCGGCGGCTGCCCCGGCAGCATCGTATGAACCAGACGCTCGTGACCAAGCACGTCGACGAAGCCGAGCTTGCCCGCATAGGCGTCGCCGATCTCGATGATCATGCCCCGCCGTCGCTCCTCCGGCAGGCGGTCGGTGTCGATTCCGGTCAGCGCCCTTACCAGCGTCGCCTTGCCGTGGTCCACAGGGCCCGCTGTGCCAACGATCATACGCTTCCCTATCCGGGGTTTCGAAGGTAGGTAAAACGCCGATGGATGCCATTTTCTCGCGCCTGTTGCCCCGTGCCTACGCGGCCCTGGCGGCGCAATTTTTCCGCTTTGGCGTCGTGGGCACGCTGGGTTTCTTCGTCGATACGGCGGTGGTCTATGCGTTGCGTGGCTCGCTCGGCCTAT
>JANXXW010000153.1 GCA_025350425.1 Rhodospirillales bacterium | reverse complement strand
AGTAGAACGCAGATCGCCACGGCGCCCAGGACCGCGAGGCTGACGCCCTCGCGCAGATAGACGCGCAGCAAGCCGTCGGATTCGGCCTTCAGGTTGATTAAATCCGCGCCGGGCACATCGGCGATCGCCAGTGCCACCGCTGATCGGGAGGTCACGCCGCGCAGAGAAAGCGTCGCGGTCCAGTCTTCCCCCTGGTGCAGCAGGAGCGAGTCGAGGCGGAGCGAAAGCGAGGTGCCGTCGACCCTGGCGCGAGTGATCGGCGGCTTGGCCCGGGCGTCGGCGATGGCGGCCTGGAACGGCGCGAACAGGTTTGGCTGGAACGGCATGCCGTCGAGCGCGGCATCGAGCGATTCAGCCAGCTTCGCGGCATCGGGCAACGCCGCTTGGCGCGCGCGCTGCGTGGCGAGACTCGGCAGGTAAGTCGCGGGCGAATCAAGGCCCGCAAGGCCGCCCTGGCGGATCACCGGGTCAAGCCTGGCCGTGAGAAGTTCAGCGGCCTCAAGCGCCGCGTCGGAGCCGTGCCGCTTGACCACGACGAGATAGGCCGCGTCCGGCGCGCGCATGTCCTGGCGCAGTGACTGGTCGAGCCGTTGCATGTCCGGCGGCACCGGGCTCAGGCTCGAAAGGTCGCCGGCCCAGAATGTGCCCTGCCCCAGCGCCAGCGAGATCGCAGCCAGCAGCGCCAGCGGCGGGATCACGGCCCGCAGGCGTGGGAGGCGCAGGATCGCGCCCGGGATCGGTGGTTCCCGCACGCCGGCGAACGAGGCCGGGATCAGTGCCGGGAGCACCCAGCGCGTGACGGACGCGGCCGTCACGAGGCCGGCGATGGTGAACACGCCGAGCTGCGCGAAGCCGTCGAACCGCGACAGAAGCATCGCGGAAAAGCCGCATATCGAGGTCAGAACGCCCAATCCGAGCGTCGGCGAGATGCGTTTCAGCGTGGCTTCCGGGCTGTCGCCGGGTACTGTCTGGGAAAATAGGTATACGGCATAATCAACCGCCTCGCCGATCAGCGTGGCGCCGAAGCCCAACGTGATGCCGTGTACATTCCGGAACACCACGCCCACCGCCGCGACCCCCACCAGCGCCCCGCTCACGACCGGCACGAACGCCAGCGCCAGCACGCGCGGCGAGCGATAGGCCGTCAGCAACGCCCCGGCCACCAGCAGGCTGGCCAGCGCCGAAAGCCGGGTCGCGTCGGATTTGATCCGTGCACGCGCCTCCACCGCAAACACAGGTGGCCCGCTTACGATCAAGGCCGCCGCCGTGCCTCCCGCCTCGGCCGCGAACCCGGTCCGGATCGCGCTCAGGGCACGCTCGGCCCCATCGAGATCCGAGCCGGCCGCGTGCAGCCGCGCCAGCAACAACGACCGCGTGCCGTCGGCCGACGCCCAGACACCCTCGTTCCGGGCCGGGCCACCCCCCTCGCTCATCTGGCGCGCGAGCAGCCGCAGCATCGCGCCGGTCGGGTCGGCCGCCAGCGTCTGCTTGACCAGGAACCCGGCGGACGAACCGAGCGCCGCGAGATCCCGCCGCAGGGCCGTACGCAGGCCCGAGGCGGAATAGTCGCCGGGGTCGGTCAGCAGATACCGGTTCGACCACAGGAACTCGCGGTCACGCGCGAAGCCGCTCTCATCGCCGTTCTCCACCGTCACGAAATCATGGTCCGCGCGCAGCCGCGCCGCGAGCCCACGATTGATTGCCGCAGCCTTGGGCGGAGGCACTCCGACAACGGCCACCAGCACCAGGCGCGATACCACGCCGTCGCGGAGTTGATCGACCAGCACGCGCTGCGCCGGCGATGGATCGCGCGGCAGGAACGCCGACATGTCGGTGTCGACGCCAAGCCGGGCCACGATGGCCGCCGCCACGAGCAGCACGCACAGCCACGCCAGCACCGCCCCACGCCGGCCGATCACCGCGCGCTCTCGCCGACCACCAGCTCCGAGCGGTCCCCATCGGCCTCCTGCGTCTCGATCCGGGTGACGGCGGCGCCCACGCCGTCCACCCGCAGCCAGCGCACCAGGTCGCGCCGTCGCGGACTCAGCACCATCTGCCAGCGCGCCGCGTCGCCGGCGAGGTCGATCTTGAAATCCCGCCGCAACGCCGCGCCGTCGCCGGC
>JANXXW010000147.1 GCA_025350425.1 Rhodospirillales bacterium | reverse complement strand
GCCGAGATCAACACCGCCATCGTCGCCGGAAGCTGCGATATCGGCCTGGCGACCGGTTCGGTCGCCACGGCGGCCGGCATATCACAAGGCTTGCCGTTCCAGCTGATCGGTATTGTGGACAACATCGGTCCGGCCGAAGAGATGGTTGTCCGGACCAGCGCCGGGCTGAAAACCCCGGCCGACTTCAAGGGCCGCAAGCTCGCCACCCCGTTTGGCTCCACCAGCCATTTCCGCCTGCTCGGCTTTCTCAAAACCAATGGGATGACCCAGCGCGACGTGACCGTGCTGGACATGCGGCCGGCCGCCATCCAGGCCGCCTGGGCCAAGAACGAGATCGACGGCGCTTATGTCTGGTCACCGGCCAAGAGCAAGCTGATCGAGGCTGGCGGCCAAGTGTACGACACGTCGGTGGCCCTGGAAAAAGCAGGCTACGTGATCGCCGACCTCATCGTGGTCCGCACGGCCTTCGCGCAATCATACCCTGACGCCGTGGTGGGTTTCTTGAAGGCGTATGGCCGGGCGCTCGATATGTGGCGGACTAAGCCCGACGAGGCCGCCGAGATCGTGGGCAAGCAGGCCGGCGTCAGCACCGCCGTCGCGATGGCGGACATGAAGGAGTACGATTTCGTGCCGCTGGCGGATCAGGCTGGCTCGCGTTGGCTGGGCAATGCGACGACCCCCGGCAAGTTTGCTGAAACCCTGAAAGCTACCGCCGACTTCCTGGTCGAGCAACGCAGCATCAAAAGTGCCCCGGCGCTCGATGTGTTCCATAAGGCCATCAACACCGACTTCGTCAGCAAGGCTATCGCCTGACCGCCTTGGCCGCCCCGGCCTTTGTCAGCTTCGCCGGTGTCTCCGTCAGCTACGGCACCGGGGCATCGGCGGTCCACGCGTTGGAACACGCGGACCTGGATTTTGCGGAGGGCAGCTTCGTCTGCATCGTCGGGCCATCCGGATGCGGTAAGACGACGTTGATGCAGACTTTAGCCGGATTCTTGGCCCCAACCGCTGGAACGGTCAGCCTGGAGGGTCGTCTGGTGGATAGGCCCGGGCCGGAGCGCGGCGTGGTTTTCCAGCAACCCGCCCTGTTCCCGTGGATGACGGTCGCCGCCAACGCGGGTTTCGGCCCGCGTATGCGGCACGACCCGGGAACGGCCGCCCGGGTGGAAGACTGGCTCCGCACCGTCGGCCTTTGGGAGTTCCGCAACCGGTATCCCTACGAACTATCCGGTGGGATGCAGCAGCGTCTGGCCATCGCCCGCGCTCTGTGTAACGAGCCCAAGATCCTGCTGATGGACGAGCCATTCGGCGCGCTCGACGCCCTGACTCGCGAGCGCATGCAGGAGGAGTTGCACGCGGTGTGGCGCCGCACCGGCATGACCGTGGTGTTCATTACCCATAGTGTGGAGGAGGCGGTCTATCTCGGCACCGAGGTCATTGTCATGTCGCCCCGGCCAGGGCGCATCGTCGAGCGTATTCCTGTCCCATTTGCTCGCGACATGGCGGATGCCGGCATCCGCGAAGTGAAAAGCAATCCGGATTTCGTGGCGACTCGCGAGCGGGTTTTGTCACTGATCTGGGGTATGCGGGAGGATTGATCGTCCACTGTGATTACGGACACAGAGGTTGATGAAAGCGAGCATTAGGAGGCGTTGTCTATCACCTCATTGAAGAAGCTGGATAAGCCTCCAATTTATAGTTAAGGGCGAAAGCGTGGCCCTCTGGCTGAATACACGAGTGACGGGGCGGCAGAAACTCTGATGTTGTCGTAAACCGGTCACAGTTTTGCTTTTAAATGTATCTACCAAAGCAAAAAAGCGTGCGAACGATGTCGAATCTGGCCTAGACTACGAGGGAGTGGAGCAATCAAGAAAATTGGCTCTCCAAGTCTAAGTCTTGGTAGCTCCCGATAGAATCGCGCGCATGTAACGCTCGGTAGATAACATCGTCTGTCCTTAATTCGTCCGCTATGGAGCTTATCGATGCTTCAAACCGCTGATGTATTTTCCCTCCATGCCGCACTTCGCGATGAGCGGCATGCGGTCGAGATGGGCTTCACCGAATATCTCGAAGCTTGCCGGGACGACCCGGATTGCTATGCTGGTCCAGCTGAACGGATGCTACGGGCGATTGGCGAGCCGAATTTGGTGGACACCTCGCGTGATCCCCGGCTGGGTCGTATTTTCCTCAACCGCACGGTGCGCATCTATCCAGCTTTCGCCGATTTCTATGGCATGGAAGAGACTATCGAGCGCGTGGTCAGCTTTTTCCGTCACGCAGCGCAGGGGCTGGAGGAACGCAAGCAGGTTCTGTATCTCCTGGGCCCGGTCGGCGGTGGCAAGTCGTCGCTCGGTGAACGGCTAAAGGCCTTGATGGAGAAAGCCCCCATCTATGTGCTCAAGGCTGGCGATGATTTAAGCCCAGTATTCGAGAGCCCGCTTGGCCTCTTCGATCCCGACACTATGGCCGACGCGCTGCAAAGCCAATACGGCATACCTCGTCGTGTTTTGACGGGTATCGCAAGCCCATGGGCTTTGAAGCGGCTGGACGAGTGGGGCGGCGACATCAGCCGATTCCGTGTGGTCAAGATATATCCGTCACGGCGCAGGCAGATCGCCATTGCGAAGACTGAGCCTGGGGACGACAACAATCAGGATATCTCCGCCCTTGTCGGTAAGGTCGATATCCGTAAGCTCGAAATCTACAGCCAGAACGACCCAGATGCGTACGGTTTTTCGGGGGGACTCAATCGCGCCAATCAAGGCATCCTCGAATTCGTCGAAATGTTCAAAGCGCCGATCAAGATGCTTCACCCGTTGCTGACCGCGACGCAGGAAGGCAATTATCTCGGCACGGAAAATATCGGAGCGATTCCGTTCGTCGGTATCCTGCTGGCTCATTCGAACGAGGCGGAATGGCAAGCCTTCCGCAACAACCGGACGAACGAAGCATTCCTGGACCGCATTTCCGTGGTGAAGGTGCCCTACTGTTTGCGGGTGACAGAGGAAAGCCGCATCTACGACAAGCTGATCAGCGGTTCAGCGCTCGCGGAAGCACCCTGCGCACCACACACTCTCGAAATGCTGGCGCGGTTCGCGGTGCTGTCACGACTCTCGCCGCATGCCAACTCTCGCCCCTTCGCGAAGATGCGTGTCTATGACGGCGAGAACATCCGCGAGACCGATCCCAAAGTACGCACCATGCAGGAATATCGCGATACTGCGGGCGTGGACGAGGGCATGGACGGGATTTCCACACGCTTCGCGTTCAAGGTTCTGTCCGCGACGTTCAACCACTCATCTAGCGAGATCGCAGCCGACCCGGTGCATCTTATGTACGTGCTGGAACAGGCCATTCGGCGTGAACAGTTTCCGGCGGAAACGGAAGCTGCGTATCTTGCCACGATCAAGTCCGAACTGGCCACGCGCTATGCCGAGTTCATCGGAAACGAGATCCAGAAGGCATATCTGGAAAGCTATGGCGATTATGGCCAGAACCTGTTTGACCGTTACCTGGACTATGCGGATGCGTGGATCGAGGACCAGGACTTCAAGGATCCCGATACCGGGCAGATGATGAACAGGGAACTGCTCAACGCGGAGCTGACGAAGATCGAAAAGCCTGCCGGGATCGCGAATCCCAAAGATTTCCGCAACGAGGTCGTTAAGTTTGCTCTACGCAGCCGCGCGGCGAATTCGGGCAATAATCCGTCGTGGACGTCGTATGAGAAGATTCGTGAGGTGATCGAGAAGCGTATGTTCTCCCAGGTGGAAGACTTATTGCCCGTCATTAGTTTCGGATCGAAAAAAGACGGCGAGACCGACAAGAAGCATAATGACTTCGTCGAGCGCATGGTTGCACGAAGCTATACCGAACGACAGGTACGACGGTTGGTGGAGTGGTACATGCGAGTCAAGCAATCAGCCTGAACGGACGCATCTTGGAGATCATCGACAGACGGCCCAATCCTCGAGGCAAAAATCTAGAGAACCGGCAGCGTGTTTTCACGCGTGCCAGGCAAGCCTTGGCCAATGCCGCGCGGGTGGCGATCGACAAGAATACCCTGCGAGAACTTGGACAGGGAGGGACGGTGACTATTCCGGCCGATGTGTTGCACGAGCCGTCGTTCCATACTGTCTTCACGAGCGGCCAGCGCGAGATCGTGCTGTCGGGCAACAAGCAATTCTCCACTGGTGACCGCCTGAAACGTCCACCGGGCGGCGCGGGTGGCGCTGGTGGCGGTGAGGGCGACGGCCAGGGGAACGGCGAGGCCGAAGATGGTTTTCGTTTCGTGCTTACACGCGACGAATTCTTAGACCTGTTCTTCGAGGATCTTGAACTTCCCGATCTGATCAAACGTCAGATTGTAGCCACCGAAACCACCACGCTCACTCGCGCGGGCATCAGCATGGATGGCTCGCCATCTCGCGTAGATATGTCACGTACCATGCGCCAGTCACTGGCTCGCAGAATTGGATTGCGAAGGCCGAAGCCCGTAGAAGTGCGCGAGCTGGAGGAGGAGATCGCTCGCCGCGAAGCAAGTAACGACGATCCTGACCGGTTGCGTGCCTTGCGCCTGGAACTGGAAGTCGCGTTACGCAGGATGGCTCGGGTGCCATGGGTCGATCCGATAGACATGCGATATCGTCGGTTCGAGCAAGTGCCGAAACCATCGACCCGCGCCGTAATGTTCTGCCTGATGGACGTGTCCGGTTCGATGTCGGAATCCATGAAGGATTTGGCGAAACGGTTCTTTCTGCTGCTCCATGTGTTCCTTCAGCGACGCTACAAGCGGGTCGATGTGGTCTTCATCCGTCATACCGAAGTGGCGGAGGAAGTTCCGGAAGAAGTGTTTTTCACCGATCCGCGCACTGGCGGCACGGTGGTTTCTACGGCGTTGGCGGAGTTCACCCGAATCCAGCGCGACCGATATCCCGTCGCATCTTGGAACATCTATGCCGCTCAGGCTTCCGATGGTGATAATTCAGGCTCGGACACTCAGCGCGCGGTAGCCATGCTGGAAACTGACATCCTTCCAGTTGTGCAGCATTTCGCGTATATCGAGGTGTCGCTTTCCGCCGCTATCGTCCGCGGAGAAACTGATTTGTGGCGAGGCTATGCTCCTCTTGCGGAGCGGATGCCGAAGCTTGCGATGCGTCGGGCAATGGAGCGGCGGGATATCTTCTCCGTGTTCCGAGATCTGTTCGCGCGCAGGGCGTCCGTCGCGTGAGGGTGCGTGCATGACCATTGGCCCGTTATTATACAGCGGAACGGATTGGGACTTCGCCACTCTGCTCCGGAGTTACGACGCGATCGAGCGCATTGCTACCGATGAGCTCGGCCTGGAGTGTTACCCGAACCGAATCGAGGTCATCAGCTCCGAGCAGATGCTCGATGTATATACCGCACATGGTATGCCTTTGACGTATCGGCATTGGTCATACGGCAAACGGTTCCTGCAACATGAAAGCAGCTATCGGCGGGGCTATACCAGCCTTGCCTATGAGGTCGTGATCAACTCCAACCCCTGCATCTCCTACCTCATGGAGGAGAACACAGCGACGATGCAGGCGCTGGTGACCGCGCACGCCGCGTTCGGCCACAACCACTTCTTTCGCAATAATCACCTCTTTAGGCAATGGACGGAAGCGTCCGCGATTCTCGACTACCTCGCGTTCGCACGCAGTTACATCGCGACCTGCGAAGACCGCTTCGGTACGGCAGCCGTGGAGCGTGTGCTGGATGCGGCGCATAGCCTTTCCCGGCACGGCGTACATCGGCATGGTGGCAGCCGGCCGATGAACCTCAAATCCGAGGAGAAGCGTGAGCGCGAGCGGTTGGAATACGACGAAAGCGTCTATGACGACTTATGGCGCACGTTGCCTGATACCAAGCCGGTGCAAGGCATGGACAAGGTTGCTGAGCGTCAGCGCAGGTTGGGCCTGCCTGAAGAAAACCTACTTCATTTCCTGGAGAAATCTTCGCCTCGGCTGCAGTCCTGGGAACGCGAAGTGATCCGCATCGTGAGGCTCATCGCCCAGTACTTCTATCCGCAACCGCAGGTGAAGGTGATGAACGAGGGCTGCGCGACCTGGGTTCATCAGCGTATCATGACGCGGCTGCATGAGACCGGGCAGATCGATGATGCGGCGTTCCTCGAGGTGCTCCATTCCACGAGCAACGTGATCATGCAGCCAGGCTTCGACCATCCGGCGGCTGGTCCAGGCTTCAATCCATATGCCTTGGGCTACGCCGTTATGACTGACATCGCGCGAGTTTGTGAAGCTCCTACTGCGGAGGACCGCAAGTGGTTCCCTGATATCGCCGGCAATGGAGACCCGACGGGGACCTTACGCCACGTCTGGGCGAACTACCGCGACGAAAGCTTCCTGCTGCAGTTTCTCTCACCCAAGGTCATGCGTGAGTTCCGCATGTTCCGATTGCTGGACGATACGGCTGAGCCGACGCTTCTTGTCGATGCGATCCATGATGACGAGGGCTATCGCGACATCCGTCGCGCGCTGGCCCGGTCCTACGATCCGGGATTGAACGATTCGGATGTGCAGGTGATCGATGTAGACCTGACAGGCGACCGCCGACTTATTCTCGAGCACCGTACTCATGCCGGTCAGCTCCTGTCGCACAAGGACGCGGATGCTACGTTGCACTACATCGCGGCGTTATGGGGGTATGAAGTGCGATTGCAGGAGGTGGATGCGGACACCGAAGCGGTACTGGCAACACATAAGGCGAGTCCAATCGTATCCGTCTAAGCAATGATAGCCAGCCTCGAGCAAATTCTAAAATACGCCTTTTCCGCCTCGTAAAGCGGACCTTGAGAAAGCTAGTTTCGGCGGCGCTCGTGTAATCGGCACCGATCATCGGGTTTCACTCTCTAGCGCCGGCCTGTCCGGTGAGGCCGCGTCATGCGGCAAGCGGAGCGTCCGCAGCGGTAGCGGCCGGTTCTGTCTTGTTCCGGTGAGTCGTGGGTGTCCAGCGTAGTAGCCGGAGCGCATTGAGCGTGACCAGCACGGTCGCCCCGGTATCTGCCAGGATTGCTGGCCAGAGACCGGTCAACCCGGCCAAGGTGGTGACCAGGAAAACAGCCTTCAGGCCCACAGCCACCCCCACGTTCTGCTGTATGTTGGCCAGGGTGGCCCGCGACAATGCCACCAGTTCGGCGACGCCGCTCACCCGCTCGCCCATCAAGGCCGCGTCGGCGGTTTCCAGCGCCACGTCCGTGCCGCCGCCCAGTGCCACGCCCACCGAGGCCGCCGCCAGCGCCGGTGCATCGTTGATGCCGTCGCCCACCATGATGACCGGGCCTTTCGCTTTCAGCGCTGCGATCTCGCGCAGCTTGTCTTCCGGCAGAAGGCCCGCGCGCACTTCCAACCCAAGCTTGCCGGCGATCGCCCGCCCGGTGCGCTCGTTGTCGCCGGTCAGCATGATCGCATGCACGCCCAAGCTCCGTAACGCTCCAATGCCCGCCGCGGCGTCGGCCCGCGGTTCGTCGCGCATTGCGACCAAACCAAATGGCTCCTCATTCACCATCACCACCACGACGGTCTTGCCCTCAGCCTCCAGCATTTCGGCCCGCGCAAGCGTCGCGGGGTCGAGGCCGGGGCCAGCCTCGCCAGCGTAGCGCGGGCTGCCCACGGCAATGCGACGCCCGCCCACCATGGCCTGCACCGCACGGCCTGGGATCGCACGCGCATCGATGGCCGGCGGCACGGCAACGCCACACTCGGCTGCGGCGGCGGAGATGGCCAACGCCAAGGGGTGCGCCGACCCTTCTTCCACAGACGCGGCGTAGGCCAGCACGCGCTTCTCATCCGTTCCGTCCCGCAGCGGCACCACGTCCGTCACCCGCGGCTTGCCCTCAGTCAAGGTGCCCGTCTTATCGAAAGCCACCGTGCGTGCCGCGCCGATGGCTTCCAACGCGGCACCGCCCTTGACTAGAAGCCCGCGTCGCGCGCCCGCGGACAAACCGGAGGCGATGGCGGCCGGCACCGAAATAACCAGCGCGCAGGGGCAGGCGATCAGCAGCAGCGCCAAGCCCCGATAGGTCCAGGTCCACCAGTTGGCGTCGAACACCAGCGGCGGAACCAATACCACCAGCAGCGCGGCGCCCATGGCGGCTGGCGTCCACCAGCGCGCGAACCGCTCCACGAAGCGTTGTGTCGGCGCGCGCGAGGCGGAAGCTTCCTCGACGAGGCGCACGATGCGGGCCACGGTGTTGTCGGCCGCCGCTCGCGTCACCCGCACTCGCAGCACGCCATCGGCGTTGATCGAGCCAGCCATGACCGGCTCACCGGGGCCGCGCGCTACCGGCACGCTTTCGCCCGTGATCGGACTTTCGTCCAGGGCCGAGTTGCCCTCCACGATCTCGCCATCGCAGGCAACACGGTCACCAGGGCGCACCTGCACAATATCGTCCAGGCGCAGCAACGTGGGGGTTACCTCTTCGATCTGCCCGGCTACACCCTCCCGGCGCGCGATTCGCGGGATCAGGGAGGAAAGCGCCCGGATGCCCGCGCGGGCCTGACCAGCGGCCACGTTTTCCAGCAATTCGCCCACGGCAAACAAAAGAACGACGACGGCGGCCTCCTCGGCGGCGCCGATGCCCACAGCGCCCAGGGCCGCCGCGCACATGAGGGTTTCGATTGAGAACGGCGTACCGGCCAGCGCCAGCGCCACGGCCCGGCGGCCGAACGGGACGATGGTAACCAATGTGGCAACGAGGTAAATCCAGTGAGCCTCATGTGGGAAGACGGATGAGAGCACCCCGCTGTGGCAACCAATATTCCTAGCACGGCCACGAGGCGGGCCTTGGCCGTTCGGAACCAGGGGGTTCTAGCCCGCTTCTCGGCGTTCTCCGCTTCGCTGTGCGCGTGCATGTGGCCGGCGTGCGCGCCAGACTTGGCATGATCGTGCCCGGCGTGGTCGTGCGCACAATCCTCGCCATGCTCGTGCGGACCGCCGTCCTGCTTGTGGCCGTGAGACGCGGGTGCCGACAGCCGGGTTGAGCGATAGCCCAATGCCTTGATCTGACGCTCGACGGCCACCGGGGCCGCGCCGCTAGCCGATCGGTGCAGCGTCAGCCGCTCGGCAATCAAGTTCACCTCAACATTCGAGATACCGGGCAGGCGTTCGATCGCCGTCCGCACCTTGGCGACGCAGGAGGCGCAATCCATGCCGTCTACCCGCCAAGCCAGCTTTTCGCTGTGGCTATCATCGCCGTCGGTTGCGGATACGCGATCCAGCATGGGAACCCTCCTCAAGGTTTCCCATGTATGGGACCTACAGCGACTAGAGGTTCAAGCTGTTTTATGCGATCCTAAGGCTACGGTTGCATCATCCTTCAGCATTGGCGACCTAGGCCGCCGCACCCATTGCAAGGTGCAGACAATTCGCTGGTATGAGGAAGTCGGCCTACTGCCACGTCCCGCTCGCACCTCAGGCGGTCACCGCGTGTACGGGGGACAACATCTGGAGCGCCTGGACTTCATTCGCCATGCGCGTGAGCTGGGGTTTCCCCTGGATGCGGTCCGGACATTGCTCGCGCTGTCGGACAAGCCGGATCGACCGTGCGAGGAGGCGCACGCGCTGGCCAGCGCGCAACTCGCTGTAGTCGAAGACAAGCTGCGGCGCCTGGTAGCGCTTCGCGCGGAACTGACGCGCATGACGGACGCGTGCAGCGGCGGTGTCGTCGCAGAGTGCCGAATTCTGGAAACCTTGGCCGATCACAGCCACGCCCATTGTTTCAGCCTGGACCATGCCGGACCAGGATCAATCGAAGGCATTACGGATTAACGAAAGTCACTGGCCATGGCGCTGGCAATGCCCCGATCGCCCAAACTAGCTGTGGGTCGCGGACCCGACACACATCGATATTCCCGGTGGCTTCGTCGATCTGGCGACTAATCTGGATGTCTGGTCGCTCAAGGTCGGCGGCTGTGCAATCAGCCGGTCCATGGACGCGCGAGTAGTCACCGCAGCGTTGAAACCAGCTCTCAGGAAACGTGCGCCGCTAAAAGGCTGCTGGCGGACCATAAGCTGACGGGCTCGATGAGCCGCCACAGTAATCCCTACGATAACACCCAAGTCGAAGGCTTCATGAAGACGCTGAAGATCGAAGCGGTCTGTCATACCTGCCCGCTTCGAACCTGACTCGGATGTGATTAGGTGCGGCACGGGGCGCTCTGATTCTGTCTCGGCCTGACTTGGTTGGGGTAGGCGCGATGGGTGGCAGGCGGCTTGTGATATGCGGCGACGTGCCTGCGGCGGAGCTTCGCAGGCTGGCCCGGCGGGAGCCGG
>JANXXW010000134.1 GCA_025350425.1 Rhodospirillales bacterium | reverse complement strand
AGCCGCCGAAAACATCGTCTTGAGCAATCCGCCGCATCCCGTGCGCGACACGCATTTCCGCATGCGCGGACCGGTGGTGGCGCAGTTGACCGAGGCCTTCGCGCGCGACTGGTCGTTCGTGATGGATGAGGATCTCGAGGGTGACGCCTGGTATCCATCCCTGTCCGAAATCGGTACCGCGACCGCACGTGTCGTGACTTCGGGGCCGGACGACGAAGTGGAGAAAATCGAGTTTGTGGTGTTGCAGGCAATCGCCTGCGCGCGGGAGCGCATCCAGTTGATGACACCATACTTCCTGCCAGACGACCGCCTTATCACGGCATTGTCGTTGGCGGCGATGCGCGGCGTGACGGTGGATATCGTCGTACCATCGAAAAGCGACCACAGGGCGGTCGATATGGCTATGAACGCCAATGTCGGGCCGCTGCTGAAGGACGGTTGCCGCATCTGGCTCAGCCCGGTCCCGTTCAATCACTCCAAGGTCATGGTGGTCGATGGGGAGTGGTGCCTGGTCGGCAGTTCCAACTGGGACATGCGAAGCTTCCGGCTGAACTTCGAGTTGAACGTCGAGGTTTACGACTCGGAGTTGGCGCGTGTGCTGGTGAACGCCATGAAGATCGAGATGCGCGAGCGGATGACGATGGAGCAGTTGGAGGCGCGGCCGTTGCCTGTTCGGCTGCGGGATGCCGGGGTGCGGCTGGCGTTACCTTATCTGTGAGACGACACGCCGGTCATATCAGCGCCTGATTATGTGCCTTAGCCCAACTCCAGCTTCACCATGATCGGCCGGTGATCGGATCGGCCGCGTGGCAACACGGCACTTTCGGTGCAAACCAGTCCGCGCACCAGGCAACGATCAAGGCGGATGGGGACCATATCGGCCATGAGGTGGGTGGCGCGGCGGGGGCCTACGTCTCGGAAGCCGGGCAGCAAGGCGGGTCCGACGAGATTGTAGTCGCCCAGCACGGCGGCGCGGTCAGGCAGGACGCGGCCGAGGCGGCGGAGCTGGCGCCGGTTCAGCACCTGCCCGTGGCTGAGATGAACGTTGGCGATGGCGAACTCTCCCAGATCGAGGATGAGGCTGTGGCGGTCGAAGTGGGTGCCTCTCGGCAGGTCGAAGGTGAGTGGGCGGCTTTGCATCTCACGTGGCGTCCAGATCGCCGGGCCATGGATGCGACCAGGCAGTGGCACGCGGCGGCACTCGCCACCGGCACGGGCAGGAAGATGCTCCACCATCTGAGTTGCCTCCTGCATGAGCAGGACGTCAGGCTTCTCACATGCGATCAGGCTGACGACATCGTCCAGCGTGGCGCCGACGCGGCGCAGCAGGTTCCAACTGATAATCTTCAATCAGGCTATTCCGCCGCCGCTGCCGCAAGCGCAGCGGCCGTCGCCCGGCGTTTGCGGCGGGGCTGGAGCGCCAGATATACGACGGGCGTGGTGTAAAGGGTCAGCGCCTGGGAGACGATCAGGCCGCCGGCAATGGATATGCCGAGCGGCACACGCAATTCAGAACCGACGCCAAACGAGAACGCCAGCGGCAAGGCGCCGAACAACGCGGCCAGCGTGGTCATGATGATGGGCCGGAAACGTTCGAGGCAGGCGGCATGGATTGCTTCCAGGGGAGTTCGGCCGTGCAAGCGCTCCTCCTCCAGAGCGAAATCAACCAGAAGTATCGCGTTCTTTTTCACGATACCCATCAGCAACAGAATGCCGATGATGCCCATGATAGAGAAATCGGTGCCCGTGGCCAGCAGCGCCAGCAAGGCACCAAGGCCCGCCGATGGCAGGGTCGAGATGATCGTCAGCGGCTGGGTCCAGCTTTCGTACAGCACGCCGAGGACGATGTAGATTGTCAGGAACGCGGCGGCAATCAGATAGGGCTGTGAGGACAGGCTGTCGGAGAGGAACTTCGCATTGCCCGCCGTCTCGGTATGAACCGATTCCGGCATCCGCAATTCCGCTGCCGCCGCCTGCACTGACGCGATGGCGTCGCCCAAAGCCACGTTGGGGGCAGTGTTGAAGGTGATGGTGGTCGCCGGAAACTGGCCCTGGTGGCGCACAGATAGCGGCGCGTACCCCATCTGCGTCGATACCACGGCGGTCAACGGCACCTGGGCCCCATTGGTGCCGCCGACGCGGATGCGGTCCAGCATCGCGGGGTTGCCCTGGATCGCCGGGTCCATTTCCTCGACCACGCGGTACTGGTTGCGGTCGGTGTAGAT
>JANXXW010000102.1 GCA_025350425.1 Rhodospirillales bacterium | reverse complement strand
GCTGATCCCCGTGGTGCAGACCATGGGATCGGTGGCCACGCGCAAAGGCGTGGTGAAGTATAACTCGGTTCCAATCGGCTGGGGCTGGGCGATGCTGGCGGAACCGCTGTCCTGATCCTCTATATCGCGCGCCGCCTGGCGCAAAGCTTGCTGCTGCTGCTGGCCATGAGCCTCATCGTGTTCGTCTCGATCTATGCGATCGGCGATCCCGTCGAGATTCTGGTCAGCCCGCAGGCGACGATCAAGGAGATCGAGCAAACGCGCGTGGCACTAGGGCTCGATCAGCCGCTCTGGAGGCAATATCTGCTATTCCTGGGCCATGCGCTGCAAGGCGATCTTGGGCGTAGCTTCATCTTCCACCAGCCGGCGCTGTCGCTGGTGTTCTCGAGGTTTGGCGCAACGCTGGAGCTGGCGTTGAGCGCGCTGCTGTTGTCGACGATGCTGGGCATCTCGATGGGGCTGGTGGCGGCGTTGCGGGCCGGGGATTGGATCGGGCGCACCATCATGGCTGCCTCCATCGCAGGACTCTCGCTGCCGACCTTCTGGGTGGGGACATTGCTGGTGATGTTCTTCGGCATCTGGCTCGGCTGGCTGCCGGCGATTGGGCGGGGCGAGGTAGCGACCTTCCTCGGTGTCACCTCGAGCCTGTTCACACGGGACGGGCTGGCGCATGTGATTCTACCGGCCAGCACTCTGGCACTCGGCAACACGGCGCTGATCATCCGTCTCACCCGATCCGGCGCGGTGGAGGCGTTGCAATCGGACTATGTGCGGTTTGCCCGAGCCAAGGGCCTATCGCCGACGCGCATCGTGGGGGTGCATGTGCTGAAGTCGGTGCTGATCCCGCTCACCACCATCGTCGGGCTGGAATTCGGCGGGCTGGTGGCGTTCTCGGTTGTGACAGAGACAATCTATGCTTGGCCAGGTATGGGCAAGCTGATTGTGGACAGCATCGGCGTGCTCGATCGTCCCGTGATCGTCGCGTATTTGATGATGGTGGCGCTGCTGTTCGTGGTGATCAATCTGGTGGTCGATCTGTTGTATCGCGCACTGGATCCGCGAGTGGGACTACGCCCATGAACGAGCCGTCGCCAACCCGACTGGCGCTTTCGGCCTTCGCCAGGTCTGGCACCGGCATGTCGGGAGCGGCTGTTCTGGCGGCGTTGATCGTGCTTGCGACAATCGGACACGGCATCGCGCCACAGAACCCGTATGACCTGAAATCGCTCGACATCATGGACGCGCAGTTGCCGCCCGGCAGCGCGTCCATGGATGGCATGCGGTTCCTGCTGGGCACCGACACGCTGGGCCGCGATCTGTTCAGCGCCATCCTCTATGGGCTGCGCACCTCGCTGCTGGTGGGTGTGACGAGCACTGTCGCGGCGCTCATAATCGGTACTACTCTGGGGTTGATTGCAGGCTGGGCCGGGGGCTTCGTGGAGGGGCTGATCATGCGCATCGTGGATCTGCAGCTTTCGCTGCCGGCGATCCTGGTGGCGCTGGTGCTGATCAGTCTTACCGGACCGGGGGCCGCCAACGTGATCGTAGCCCTCATTCTAGTACAATGGGCGGTGTATGCGCGCACGGTCCGATCGGTTGTGCTGGTGGAACGGCAGCGCGACTATGTGGTGGCTGCAACTGGGCTTGCTTTGCCCCGTGCCCGCGTGCTGTTCCGCCATGTGCTGCCGAATTGTCTGGCGCCGCTGATCGTGTTGGCGACCGTAGCTATCGCCGGCGCCATCACGCTGGAGGCCACGTTGTCCTTCCTCGGCATCGGGCTGCCCGTGACACAGCCGTCGCTAGGACTGCTGATCGCCAACGGCTTTGCGTATCTGATGAGCGGTGCCTACTGGATCTCGATTTTTCCGGGTGTGGTGCTGTTCGCGGTGGTGATGTCCATCAACCTCGTGGGCGACACCTTACGCGACGTGCTGAATCCTCGGCTCCAACGATGAGCGAACTCATGCCGACGCTGGAGCTGCGTGATCTGCACACGGATTTCGACACCCGCGCCGGTGTGCTGCGCGCGGTCGATGGCGTGACGCTTTCGGTCGGCCGCGGCGAGGTTTTGGGACTGGTGGGCGAATCCGGCTCCGGCAAATCCGTTACCGGGTTTTCGATCATCGGGCTGATCGACCCGCCCGGCCGCTTGTCCTCCGGGAGCATCAGGTTTCAGGGCCGTGAGCTGGTGGGCCTAACCGAGCGGGAATTGCGCAAACTGCGCGGGCGGCACATTGCGATCATCTTTCAGGATCCGATGATGACGCTTAATCCGGTCCTGCGTATCGACACACAGATGATGGAGGCGATTCAGGCGCATGAGCGCGTGTCGACCGCCGAGGCGCGCCGCCGCGCGCGCGATGCGTTGGGCCAGGTGGGCATTCCCAGCCCTGACGAACGGCTATCCGCCTAT
This sequence comes from Rhodospirillales bacterium, assembly GCA_025350425.1. Taxonomy (GTDB): domain Bacteria; phylum Pseudomonadota; class Alphaproteobacteria; order Acetobacterales; family Acetobacteraceae; genus JANXTF01. The sequence goes on along the minus strand of JANXXW010000102.1, from coordinate 8,565 downwards.
CCCCATCAGTTCAGCGGCGGCATGCGCCAGCGCGTCGCCATCGCGATTGCCCTGCTGCACAATCCGGCGCTGATTATCGCGGACGAGCCGACCACGGCGCTGGATGTGACCATCCAGGCGCAGATCCTGGCGGTGGTGCAGAAATTGGCCAGTGAGCGCGGCACGTCGTTGCTGTGGATCACGCATGATCTCAGCGTGGTCGCAGGTCTCGCCGACCGGATCGCGGTGATGTATGCGGGCCGCATCGTGGAATCAGGGTCGGTGGATGCGGTTTTGGACACCCCGATGCACCATTACACGCGCGGCCTGATTGGCAGCGTCCCCAGCCGTAACCAGCGTGGCCATAAGCTGCTGCAGATCCCCGGCATGACACCGTCGCCGCTGAACCGCCCCGCCGGCTGTGCCTTCCGCACGCGCTGCCCCGCTGCCGATGCTGTGTGCGAAACAGAGCCGGAGCTAACCAACCCGGCACCTGGGCGCGAGCTGCGCTGCTTTCATCCGGCGTCCAACACGGCGGTGGCGGCATGAGCGACACGCCGATCATCGAACTGGAGAAGGTGAGCAAGCGCTTCGGCCAACCGAACGGTGCCTTGTCGCGTTTGCTCGGGGCGAAGCCGGCGCCGGTGGTGCAGGCGGTGAGCGATGTCGATCTCAGCATCCACACCGGCGAGGTTGTGGGGCTCGTGGGTGAGTCCGGGTGCGGGAAGTCCACCTTGGGCCGGCTGGTCGCGGGGATCATGCCCGCGAGTTCCGGGCAGGTACGGTGGCACGGCCAAAATCGTAGTGGCTTGTCTGCGGCTGACGAGAAATCGGCGAAGCTGGGCGTGCAGATGATCTTCCAGGATCCGCAATCCAGCCTCAACCCCAGGCTGCGCGTGGCCGAGATCGTGGGCGAGGCGCCGCGGGTGCATGGGCTGATCGGTCCGGAGGGCGAGGATTCCTATGTCGACGCGCAGATGCGCCAGGCGGGTTTGGATCCGTCGTTAAAACGCCGTTACCCGCATCAGTTCAGCGGTGGCCAGCGCCAGCGCATCGGCATCGCCCGCGCGCTGGCGGTGCAGCCGGCCATGCTGGTCTGCGACGAGTCGGTGGCGGCGTTGGATGTTTCGATCCAGGCGCAGATCATTAACCTGTTTCTCGATCTGCGCACCGATCTCAACCTTACCTGCCTGTTCATCAGCCACGATCTGGGCGTGGTCGAGCATGTGTCGGACCGGGTGGCGATCATGTATCTCGGCCGGATCGTCGAGGAGGCTTCCGCGGAAATTGTGTTCTCGCGGCCGAACCATCCCTACACCCAGGCGCTGCTTGCCGAGGTGCCGCGGCTGGAAACCCGGAAAAGCCGGTTCGGCGCGATTAAGGGCGAGTTGCCCAGCCCGTTGAACCCGCCCACCGGCTGCCACTTCCACCCGCGCTGCCCGCATAGTTTCTCCCGCTGCTCCCAGGAGGTGCCGGTGTTGCGTGAAATTGCTTCAGGCCAACGAAGCGCGTGTCATCTGAACGATCAGGCCTGACTTACCCTTTGCGGTAGCGGCACGATGGTGGCGGGTTCGGTGTGCGTGGCCTCAACCCACCGGGATATGCGCCCGAGATTGCCTCGTACGCGCGTTGTCGTCGGCCACCGCCCTGTTGGCGGTCGCTGCACGATTTGTACAAAACTGTACGCTTATGGTAGGTCTGAACCCGTACTGCTCGACAGGGTTTGCTGACGCTTACTAACGCCCCGTTGGCGAGGACGGAGTCTGGCGGAATGTGACAAACGACTTTGGCGACGGCTGGATTTGATCGCTACGCCAAGACCACGCGTAGGGACGTTTTTCTGGCTGAGATGGAAGCGGTCGTGCCGTGGGCGGAGTTCTGCCGTCTGACCGATCCGTTCTACCCCAAGGCCGACAACGGTCGGCGGCTGTTTGAGACCGTGCAGGTGGCGCGATGGGTTCTTTTTGGCTTTATTGAGGGCTTCTACAACCGCCAACGCCTCTACTCGACGATCGGCTACGTCACGCCAACCAACAAGGAACTACTCGCCGCGACCGCGTAGGCCGTAACTTATGTCCACTAAAATAGGGGATGGTCAGCGTTCTGTTCACCCTAACGACCGAACTGGTCCAGCGCTTCCAAGCGGCCCGCCAGGATCTCGCCCAGGCAGCCGCCATCGCCAAGCTCGACTGCTAGCCACACTACCACTACGCCGGACCCGGAATGACACAGAACGCCACTTGCCAGCGGTAATCTTGACGCTACCAGCCAGCGGCAGCCAAGTGCGACGATCATCCCACCAAGCGTATCCGGAGCACCATCTTGATTGACGTTGACAAACTATCAAGATTGCCGAGGTTGAATCCGACCTTTCTAAGGCCGCATAATGGTAAAAAAGTCCGCCGCATCGCCTAAATTGCCTACCCTCACAGCGGGGGAGAAGGGGGCACAGCCGCTTGCGCAAGCGGAACAGGGCGGATCTGGCGAGTTGTTGATCGTCGGCATCGGTGCGTCGGCTGGAGGCCTTGAGGCCTTCAAGAGTTTTTTTGGCAACACGCCAGAGGACACCGGCATGGCGTTCGTGCTGGTTCAGCACTTGTCGCCAGACCACAAGAGCATGCTGGTCGAATTGCTGGGCAAATCGACTTCCATGCGTGTGGTCGAGGCGGCTGACGGTGTGCAGGTCACGCCGAACTGCGTCTTCGTTATCCCTCCTAACGCTACCCTGACGATCGAGGTCGGGCGTCTCAGGGTCGCCCAGCCCGCGCCGCCGCGGGATCGTCGCCGGCCGATCGACACCTTCTTCCAGTCACTCGCTGAGGATCAGGGAGAGAACGCGATCGGCATCGTCCTGGCGGGAACCGGAAGTGATGGCTCGCTCGGCCTGGCCAACATCAAGGAACACGGCGGGCTCACCTTGGCCCAAGCCGAGTTCGACAGCCATGCGATGGCCGGTATGCCGCAAAGCGCGACCTTGACGGGCCAAGTCGACGAAGTGCTCGCGGTCGAAGCGATGCCGGCCCGTCTGGTTGCCTACAAGCGACATCTGACGAGCGTTGTCGAACACAAGGACGGGAACGGCGCCCGTAAGGATGCCGGCTCCCATCTCTCGACCATCATGGCGGCCCTGAGGTCGCACAGCGGCCATGATTTCAGCGAGTACAAGGAAAAGACCCTCGTTCGCCGGCTCCAGCGTAGGATGCAGGTGCTCCAACTCGATACCCCGGAAGCCTACATCGAACATTACCGTCGGCAACCCGCAGAGCTCGAGTTACTGTTCAAGGAGCTGTTGATTGGGGTCACAGAGTTCTTTCGAGATCCTGCCGCGTTCGGCGCGCTGGCCGCCACGGTGTTGAAAGACCTTGTGGCCAGAAAGGGAGCGGATGACGACATCCGTATTTGGGTCCCGGGTTGCTCGACTGGGCAAGAAGCCTTCACCATCGCTATCCTGCTTCGCGAAGCGATGGACGGCCAGCGGCCCAGACCGAAAGTGCAAATCTTCGGCACCGACATTGATACCCGGGCGATCGCGATCGCGCGTCTCGGGCGATACCGACGGCCCGCGGCCGGACTGTCGTCGGAACGGGCGGAGCGCTGGTTCACCGAAGATGGCGGCGTCTGCTGCGTCGTTTCGGAAATCCGCGATATGTGCGTGTTCTCCGTCCACAGCATCATCAAACACCCGCCATTTTCTAGGCTCGATTTGATTTCCTGCCGCAATCTGCTGATCTACCTCGATGCGGATATGCAGGATCGCGTGATGCGAACCTTCCACTATGCGCTCAAGCCGCACGGGCGACTTTTCCTTGGATCATCGGAGTCGGTCACTCGCGCCACAAAGCTGTTCGCGGTCGAAGATAAGAGGCATCGGATCTTCGAGCGGCGGGAGCTTGATCGACCGACACTGCCCGACCTCACGACCGATGGCAGGAGCCTTGAGCCGCTGTCGCATTCGGACGCGACGCCCAAGCGCGCCGACGACCGGATCGACAAGAGCACGCGCCGGGTGACAGAGAAGTATAATCCACCCTACGTTACGATCGACAACCGAGATCGTATCGTGCGTATCTCCGGCCCGACTATGGGCCAATACGTCGAATTTTCGTCGGGTGCGCCGAGCTTTGCCCTGTTCGACATCCTGCGCAAAGCCCTGAGGCCGGCGGTAAGGGCAATACTGAAAGAGGCGAGAGCCCTCCAAAGTGTCGTCCAGCACGAAAATGTGCCGGTTCGATTGGCAGGCTGCGCTCGTCTCGTCACCTTGACCGCGGAACCCCTGGGTGATCACGGCGCGGAAGCCGGACTCTTCGTGCTGGTCTTTCAGGATGTCGGCGCCGGCGCTCCGAGCGCCGCGGCGCTACAAACAGACAGCGACTCCAGCGAAGCGTTCAAAGCGCTCAAGCAGGACCTGGTGATGACCAAGACGCAACTTCAATCGTCCATCGATGAGCTGGAAATCGCCAATGAAGAACTGAAATCCTCCAACGAGGAGCATCAGTCAGTCAACGAAGAGCTTCAATCCTCGAACGAGGAAATGGAGACCTCTAAGGAGGAGATGCAGTCGATAAACGAAGAGATTCAGACCATCAACTCGGAGATGAATAGCAAGAACGATCAGCTAACTCATCTGAACAGCGACCTAAAAAACCTGCTCGAAAGCACCGAGATCGCGACCCTCTTTCTAGACGGGAAACTGAGAGTGAAGAGTTTCACGCCCGGTGTCACAGACATCTTTCATATACGCGACACAGATATCGGCCGGCCGATCGCCGAAGTGGTTAATCTGCTAGATTACGCAGATTTGCAACGTGATGTGCAAACCGTTCTGCGCAAGCTGACCTTGGTGGAGCGTCAGGTCGTGCTGCACGATACCAAGACGACATTCACTCTGCGCATTCGTCCGTATCGAACCATCAATAACGTCATCAACGGCGTGGTTATGACGTTCGTCGATACGACTGAACGCCAGGCAGCGCAGGAAATCCTCCAGGCCAGTGAGGCGAGATACCGGCTTCTCTTCGAGTTCATCGATGAGGGCTTCTGCACACTCGGAAAGCTGGAGACTGGCCCCGGCGAGCCGAGCGACTTCCGCTATCTCTCCGCCAATGCTGGCTTTGCCAAGAACACCGGCGTCGACCACGTCGTTGGCAAGACGATTCGAGAGGTGTTTCCCGAAGAGCCTGCGGAATGGTTCGAGATCTATGACAAGGTCATAGCGACGGGAGAGCCCATTCGCTTCGAGCGTGATCTGGTGACGCAGAGGCGGACGCTGGAATTGTTCGCCTTTCGCTTCGACGACGAGGCCGTCTTGAAGGTTGGCGTGATCTTTCTCGACGTCAGCTTGCGCAAAAATCATGAAGCACGTCAGGAACTGCTGCTCAAGGAGATGGATCACCGGATCATGAACCTGTTCGCCATTGTCGATGGAATGGTGATGCTGAGCGCCAAATCTGCGGCCACACCAAAAGAATTGTCCCAGACCATTTAAGGTCGACTCGGCGCGCTCGCCGTCGCCCACCAGCTAATTCGGCCGAGGCATTCAAAGGCCCAGGCCACTTTGCAGGCAACCAACCTAAGCGAACTGGTCCACAAGGTTCTCTCGCCCTATGTCGATCTGGCAGGGCCGGAAGGTAGCCTACGCGCCGAGATCGACGGACCAGAAATTATGGTCAGCGCCGAGTCCGCCACGAGCGTCGCACTCATTGTTCATGAACTGGCGACCAATGCGGCCAAGTATGGCGCCCTCTCTCTACCCGACGGTCGCATCCAGATTTCGTGGGTGGTGACAAAGGGCCGCTTCGCCCTGTCGTGGAAAGAGATCGGGGGGCCTCGCATCACGAGCCCGCCTAAGCAGGAGGGCTTCGGCACCGTCTTAATCCGCAGGAGCGTCAGCACCCAACTGGCTGGAGATCTAGTTTTCCACTGGAATCCCGACGGGTTAGTCGTGCTGCTTTCAGCACAGCTGAAACAGTTGGCGCTTTGAGCGATTACGTTACAGGGCGGTCCAATTCCAGGCCACGGAACGGCGTAAAGCCAGACCAACCCTGCGGCGCTCTACCAGTGCCGCAGACCTACCGACTTTCAACCTTCACAATTTCTTACAGAGCGCTCGGCGTCGAAATCTGGACGGCTTGAAGCAGGCGTAAACAGCGTTGGAGTGGCCTGAAATTGAACTGCTCTCATCAGATTACCCATAATCGACCGTCACCTACCATCGAGCCCGGATCTAGTCAGTGCTAAACCGCGCATCGGTTCTCGTGGCCGAGGATCAACCTTTCATCGCTCTGGACTTGGCGTTCGCCATTGAAGACGCCGGCGGCATTGTTGTCGGGCCTACCGCGACCTGTGAGGGAGCCCTAGCGCTGGTCGGGACGGTCACGGTCGCGGCGGCGATCTTGGACGTCAATTTGGTGGACGGGGATTGCTCGCGTTTAGTGGAGGTCCTCTCGAGTTTGGACATCCCTTTTATTATCCACACGGCCTTGGACCTCCCTCCAGCCCTCGCGGCACGGTTTTCAGGCCTGATCGTCCAGATCAAACCTTGCCCGGCGGCGAACTTGGTCGCGCAACTTGAGACTATGCTCGCCGAGCGGCCGGCGTCGCATACCGGTAAGCCGCTCGCCGGGACGGCCGCCAAGCACCAGGGCGATGCCATGGGTGAGCAGGTCTAGGCACGATGTGCGCCGCGCGTGGGCCGCGATGGTCATGGCGGCAACCCAGGACTCTACTTTTGAATGGAAGGACTTTGGGACTCAGGTCACTGCACCAAGAGTGCGCCAGAGCCAAATTTCAACGCCGATTGACAAGATTAAGCACATTGCGCCGGGCCACGGCCTGTTCGATCGCCTGGAGCAGGGCGACTACAACCCGACATTGGTCGAGTTACACCGGTGTGATGAGCACCAGGCCCGGCATCTGGACGCGAAACTTTCGTCATCCGGCCATTTTCATTCGGTCGGCTTCAATATCGGCTTCGTCGTAAATGCCGCGATCAGCGAGATGCTGGCGCAGAATCAATTTCCGGCCATCGCTCGAGCGGTAGCCCTGACATATCTACCGCCACCAGTGCCGGACATTTTGACCGCCAGTCCGTCGGCGGCGCTGCGGGGAGATTGGGACCGAACCAACCCCCTGCGTCGTTCAACGAAGTAAATCTTAAGTCGCCGCCGGAAAATCCGTCACCGCCCCAAGCGACGCGTTCGCCACGAGCCGCGCATATTTCGCCAACACCCCGTTCGCGTATTTCGGTGGCAATGGCTTTCGTTCTGCCAGGCGTTCCGCGATCTCCGTTTCAGTCAGCGCCACCTCCAGCCGGCGGCCCTCGACATCGACGGTAATCTCGTCGCCGTCCACCAGCGCGGCGATGGGCCCGCGCTCGGCCGCCTCCGGCACGACGTGCCCGATCACGAAACCCCGCGTCGCGCCGGAGAACCGCCCGTCGGTGACCAGCGCGACCTGCTCGCCAAGTCCGGCGCCCTGCAACGCGCCGGTGACCAGCTGCATTTCGCGCATTCCCGGCCCGCCGATCGGACCCTCGTTGCGCACCACCATCACGTCGTTCGGCTGGATGCGTCCCTCCTTGATGGCGGCAAAGGCGTCCTCCTCCCGCTCGAACACCCGCGCCGGACCGCGATGCAGAGACTTCTTTTGACCCGATAGTTTAATTACGCATCCGCCCGGCGCGAGATTCCCAAGCAGCACCGCAATGCTGCCTTGCGGCTTCAGCGCCCGGTCCAGCGGCCGCACGACCTGCTGGCCCGGCGGCTCGACGGCGCGCCCAATCGCTTCGCCGATGCTTTCTCCCGTCACCGTACGCTCATCAACGCTCAGCAAGCCCGCTTCGAGCAGCCGCTTGCCGACTACTGCCATGCCACCCGCCAAGTGCAGTTCGGGCGCGGTATACGTGCCCCAAGGCCGCAGATCGGCCAGCACCGGTGTTTGACGCGAGATACGGTCGAAATCATCCAGCGTAAGCTCGACGCCGAAATCGTGCGCCATCGCCAGCAGATGCAGCACGGCATTGGTCGATCCACCGGTCGCCATCACCCCGGCGACAGCGTTCTCAAAACTCTGCCGGGTGACCAAAGACCGCGGCGTGATCCCTTGGTTCACCAAACCCACGGCCAGTCGCCCGCAGGAGATTGCCGCCTCGTTCTTGTCCGAATCGGTTGCTGGGATCCCGTTCAAGCCGAGCGCCGAAATACCCAGCATCTCGCACGCCGTCGCCATGGTGTTGGCGGTAAACTGTCCGCCGCACGCGCCAGCACCAGGGCAAGCGTGATCCTCGATGTCTTTCAGCTCCGCAGCCGAGATGAGGCCCGCATTATAGGCGCCCAGCGCCTCGTAAATATCCTGGATCGTAAGCTTCCGGCCGCTGAACAGCCCGTCGGTGATCGTGCAATGCCCCGCCTGGATAGAGCCGCTGTAGAGCATCAGCCCCGGAACGTTGACCCGTCCCATCGCCATCACCATCGCAGGCACGGTCTTGTCGCAGCCGGAGATTGTCACCAGCCCGTCGAACATATGGCCGCGCGCCACCAGTTCGACTGAGTCCGCGATTACCTCGCGGCTGACCAGCGAGGTCTTCAT
>JANXXW010000087.1 GCA_025350425.1 Rhodospirillales bacterium | reverse complement strand
GGACGGCATGGCAGTGGTGCATGCGATCGGGCGCGGCGACGGTCCCGGCACGACCAACCCCTGGATCCGCAAGTACATCTTCCCCGGCGGCTACTCGCCGGCGCTTTCCGAGGTGCTGCCGACCGTCGAGAAGAGCGGGCTGTGGGTCACCGATATCGAGATCCTGCGGCTGCATTACGCCGAGACCATCCGCCACTGGCGCCGCCGCTTTTGCGCCAACCGCGACACCATCGCTGCCCTGTATGACGAGCGGTTCTGCCGCATGTTCGAGATCTACCTGGCGGGGAGCGAACTTTCGTTCCGTCGCCAGGGCATGATGAATTTCCAGCTTCAGCTCACGCGGAGCCTGGAAGCGGTGCCTTTGACACGGGATTATATGATCGAGTCGGAACGGGCTGTCGCGGCCACACCCGTCCTGAAATCGATTTCACCCCCGTAATCCCCGTTATCCACAGGCGCGGCCAGAGGCGAGACGCTGTATTGTCACGTAATGAACGTTCCCCTCATCGGCCTCTCCCAGCGCATGCCTCCGTCCAACGATCGGGCGGAGCAGGCGCTGCTCGGTGCATTGCTGGCCAACAACAAGGCACTAGAACGGGTCAGCGACTTTCTGCTGGCCGAGCATTTCGTCGACCCCATCAACGGGCGCATCTACGCCGCCATTGCCCGGCGCGTGGATGCTGGCCAGCTGGCCGACGCGATCACTCTCAAGGCCGAATTCGAGCATTCTGGAATCCTTGATGAGGTCGGCGGCACGGCGTATCTGGCACAGTTGCTGGGGGCCATGGTCGGCATCATCAATGCCGGCGAATACGGCCGCACGGTGCATGATTCCTGGATGCGCCGGCAACTCATCGAGATCGGCGAGGTCGTCGTCAACAACGCCTTCGGCGCGCAGCCGGAACTGGACGGGGCCGGGCAGGTGGAGGCGGCCGAGCAGCAATTGTTCGACCTCGCCACGCGCGGTGGCTCGGATGGTGGGTTCGTCACCTTCGAGCGGGCGCTCACCCAGGCGATCCAGAACGCGGAGACGGCGTTCCACCGTTCGGGCGGCGTGTCCGGCTTGTCCACTGGCTTGCGCGACCTCGACAAGAAAACCGGTGGGCTGCATCCGTCCGACCTCGTGATCATCGCGGGGCGTCCCGGCATGGGCAAAACCGCGATCGCCACCAAGATCGCGTTCGGCGCGGCACAGGCGCTGATGAAGGAGGCGCGGGCGGAGGACCCGACCGCGATGCCGAAATCCACGGTGGCGATCTTCTCGCTGGAAATGAGCGCCGAGCAGCTCGCCACGCGCCTGCTGTCGGAAGAAAGCCGGGTGTCGGGCGAACGTATCCGCCGCGGCGACATCGGCCAGAAGGAGTTCGACCGCTTCGTTCAGGTCAGCCGCGAGATTGGCAGCCTGCCGCTGCACATCGACGACACCCCCGCGATCACCATCTCGGCGCTGCGGACGCGGTGCCGGCGCCTCAAGCGTACCAAAGGCTTGGCGCTGGTGGTGATCGATTATCTCCAGCTGATGCGCCCGGCGGCCGGCACCAAGCCGGAAAGCCGAGTGCTGGAGATCAGCATGATCACCCAGGGACTGAAGGCCATTGCCAAGGAACTGCATGTGCCGGTGATCGCGCTGTCGCAGTTGTCGCGCGCGGTGGAAAGCCGTGAGGACAAGCGTCCGTTGCTGTCCGACCTGCGCGAGAGCGGCAGCATCGAGCAGGATGCCGACGTCGTGATGTTCGTATTCCGCGACGAGTATTACCTGCAGCAGCGGGCGCCGAAGCAACTGGGCTTCGACAATGACGACAAGTTCCACACGGCGGTCGAGAAATGGCAGCGCGACATGGATACCGTGCATAACCGCGCCGAACTGCTGATCGAAAAGAACCGCCACGGCGCGACCGGCAAGATCGATTTATATTTCGAGGGCGAGTTCACCCGCTTCGCCGACTTGGATTTGCAGCACACAGACCTCGGTGGGGATTAACTCGGACGCCAATGCCTCCTGAACCAAGCGGCATCCTCGACATCGACCTCGGCGCCGTTGCCGCCAACTGGCGTGCCTTGGCGGACCGGCACGCCGGCGCGGTAGCAGGCGTGGTCAAGGCTGACGCTTACGGGCTGGGCGCCGCGCGTGTGGTGCCGGCGCTGGTGGAGGCGGGATGCCGGCATTTCTTCGTGGCCCATCTCAGTGAGGCGCTGGCCATCCGTCACCTCGCGCCCTGGGCGGATATCGCCGTGTTCAACGGGCCGCACCGCGCTGAGATCGGCCTATACGTGGAACATGGCGTGATCCCGGTGCTGAACTCGCTCGGCGAAATGGAGGCATGGGCGGCGGCGGCTGGCGCGGCGAACCGGACGCTGCCCGCGCTGCTGCACGTCGATACCGGGATGGCCCGGCTCGGGCTGGACCGGCGGGAACTGGCGATTCTGGCCGCGGATCGTTCGCGGCTCGACGGGATCGCGCTTCGATATGTGATGACGCATCTTGTCTCCGCTGAAATCGCCGACGCGGCGGACAATGCCTCTCAGGCGTCGCGCTTCGCCGACGCCCGCGCCGTGTTGCCGCCCGCGCCGGGCAGCCTTGCCAACTCCTCCGGCATCTTCCTCGGCGCTGACTTCGCGTCGGACCTCGCCCGACCCGGTGCTGCCCTGTACGGCATCAATCCCACGCCGGGCCGTCCGAACCCGATGCGGCCGGTGGTGGGCCTGCGGGGCCGCGTCCTGCAAATCCGGGACATCGGTGCGGGCGAGACGGTCGGTTACAACGGCATTTGGCGGGCGAACCGGCCGAGCCGGATCGCTACCGTGGGCGTGGGTTACGCCGATGGTTGGCTCCGCTCGCACAGCAATCATGGGACTGCGTTTTTTGACGGCGGCCCCGTCCCGCTGGTAGGCCGTGTCTCCATGGACCTCGCGACGTACGACGTGACCGACCAGCCCGGTGTCGAACCGGGCTCGTGGCTCGAGCTGATCGGACCGAACGCTTCGCTGGAGCGGGTGGCCGATGCCGCGCGAACCAACGGCTACGAGATACTGACCTCGCTCGGCAGCCGGTACGAGCGGGCCTACCGCTCTTGAACGCCGCAATCGACGGCGTCGCTGCGCTTGGGCGCGGCACGATCGGCGCGGTTCGCGCCACCGGCAACCTGACGCTGTTTGCACTCAGCGGCCTGTCGCATCTGTTGCGGCCACCTTTCTACGGACGGGCGTTCCTGCGCGCGCTGATCGAGATCGGCTTCTTCAGCCTGCCCGTGGTGGCGCTGACGGCAGTGTTCACCGGCATGGTGCTGGCGCTGCAATCTTCCACCGGGCTGGCCCGCTTCTCCGCCGACAGTGCCATCGCCAGCCTGGTCGTGCTGTCCGTCACGCGCGAACTGGGTCCGGTGCTGGCGGCGCTCATGGTGGCGGGCCGAGTGGGCGCCGCGATGGCCGCCGAGATTGGCACCATGCGCGTGACCGACCAGATCGACGCGCTGAGCACCTTGTCCACCAACCCGATGAAGTTTCTGGTGGCGCCCCGGCTGCTGGCCGGCATCGTCGCGCTGCCGTTCCTGGTGATCGTGGCCGACATCCTCGGCGTGTTGGGCGGCATGATTATCGCGACCGTCAAGCTCGGTTTCAACGTCACCACGTATCTGCATAACACCGTCAACTTCGTCCAGGTCGAAGACGTGCTTTCGGGCCTGGCGAAAGCCGCCATGTTTGGCTTCCTCATCACCCTGCTCGGCTGTTTCCACGGCTACCGCAGCCGTGGCGGCGCACAGGGCGTGGGTGCGGCCACGACCTCGGCCGTGGTCTCGGCCTCCGTGCTCATCCTGGCGTTCGACTACGTGCTCACCGAGTTGTTCTTCGGCCGATGAACCCGAAGATCCGCGTGCGCGGCCTCCGCAAGGCGTTCGGCGACAAGCAGGTGCTGGACGGCATTGACTTCGATATCATGCCCGGCACCTCGTTCGTGGTGATCGGCGGCTCCGGCAGCGGCAAGTCGGTGCTGATCAAGTGTATCCTGGGCCTGATCGAGCCCGATTCCGGCAGCATCGAGATCGACGGCAAGGATATCCTGCGCGCGACGCGGGAGGCGCGGGAGGAGGCGCGGGCGCGGATCGGGATGCTGTTTCAGAACGGTGCCTTGTTCGACAGCCTGAGCG
>JANXXW010000064.1 GCA_025350425.1 Rhodospirillales bacterium | reverse complement strand
CTGCAGCTTCCCCATCCTGGTCTGGTGGGGGCCGGAACTCGTGAAGCTGTATAACGACGCCTACGCGATCATTCTGGGCGACAAGCACCCGCACGCCCTGGGCACGCCGGGCCGGAAGGTGTGGCCGGAAATATGGGACATTATCGGCCCGATGCTCGGCCGCGTCATGGATCAAGGCGAGGCGACGCCCGCAGACGACCTGCCGCTCCTGCTGCACCGGCATGGCTACCCCGAGCAGTGTTGGTTCAGCTTTTCCTACAGCCCGATCCGCGACGAACTGGGCCGCGTGGTGGGCGTGTTCTGCCCGGTGATCGAGACCACGGCACGCGTCCTGGCCGAGCGCCGGTCTGCAGCCCTGCTCGACCTGGAGCGTGCGCTGCGCCTGGCTTCCAGCCCTCTGGCTGCGAAGGCGGCGGCGTGCGCTCTGATCGGCCGGCATCTCCGCATGGCCCAGGTCTGCTATTCCGAGGCGGAGGAGGATGGCGAGCACGTTCTGATCGAGGGCGCATGGGATGATGGGCGCGTAACGGCCGTGTCCGGACGTTATCGCCTTGACGACTACGGGTCGCCGCTGATCGCCGACCTCCGGCAAGACCGCACGGTTGCGGTCGCTGACGTGGCGCAGGACCCCCGCACCTGCGCTCTGGGTGCCCTGGAACGGTATATTGCCATACCCGTCCGGTCGTTCCTCGGCATGCCGCTTCTCAGGGCGGACCGCCTGGCTGCGATCCTGTTTGCATCCGATACCATGCCGCGACGGTGGGAGGACCACGAGGTCGCCCTGATGCGGGACGCCGCCGAGCGTATCTGGGCGGCTGTGGAGCGGACCCGTGCCGAGGCTGCCATTCTGGCCCAGAACGCCCAGCTTGAGGTCCGCGTTGCCGCAGAGGTAGCCGCGCGCGCGGAGGCCCAGGCTCGACTGGCCCAAGCACAGCGGATGGAGGCCCTGGGCCAGCTTGCAGGCGGGATCGCGCACGACTTCAACAACGTGCTGCAAGCCGTCACCGGCGGCCTCAACCTGATCGGGCGCCGGGCCGGAGATGCCGACGAGGTGCGGAAGCTTGCCCGCATGGCGGAGGACGCCGCGCAGCGCGGGGCGGCCATCACTGGACGGCTGCTGACCTTTGCCCGAAAGGGTGAGTTGCAGGCCATGCCAATCGCGCCCCTGGCCTTGCTGGATAACCTGCGCGAGATCCTGGCGCCAGCCTTGGGCGCATCTATCCAAGTGCTGACCGACGTGGCCCCGAACGTGCCGTCGCTCCTCGCGGACAGGGCGCAACTGGAAACGGTGCTGGTGAACTTGGCCGTGAACGCGCGCGACGCCATGCCGGACGGCGGTACGCTGCATGTGACGGCCCATGCCGAGGTCGTTGTAGGCGCCCATGCGGTCCTGCACGGCGCAGGAGCCTATGTGCGGCTAGACCTGACGGACACGGGCGCGGGCATGACGGCCGCGATCCTCGCCCGCGCATCAGAGCCTTTCTTCACCACTAAGCCAATCGGCCAGGGCACTGGCCTTGGCCTGGCGATGGCGCGCGGGTTTGCGCAGCAGTCGGGCGGCGGGTTCGCGCTGCGGAGCGCCCCAGGCCAGGGTACCACGGTGACGCTCTGGTTCCCACAAGCGGGGACTGCGGCGGGTGCTGACGCCTCAACGGAGGCCACCGCAGAGGCGCGCCCCGCCCGGCCCGCCCGCGTGCTGGTTATGGATGACGACGCGATGGTGCGCGCAGTGGTGGCCGGGTACTTGGAAGATCGTGGCTACGACATCGCCGAGGCGTCCGATGGCCTGGACGCCCTTGCGCGGCTGGACGACGGCGAAGTCGCGGACCTGCTGGTGACGGATTTCTCCATGCCCGGCATGAACGGGCTGATGCTGATCCAGGAAGCACGGCAACGGCTGCCGGGCCTTCCGGCATTGCTGCTGACTGGCTACGCCGATGCAGGCATCTTGTCCCGCATCGAGGGAGCCTCGAGCGGCGCCACGGCCCTGCTGCGAAAGCCCGTGTCCGGCGACGAACTGGCGGCCCGCGCTGCGGCGTTGCTGGACGCGGGCGCTAGATATGGCCTGTGCGGCTGGGCGGAACAGAAAAGTAGCATAAGCGCCTTATCCCTCGATGACGCGGTAGATGGTCGCTGGATGGACATTGAAGGTCCTGGCAACGACGCTAATCAATTTCCCGTCCAGGAGAGGGCATAGCGTCGGTTGTCATTTAAACAGCGCTAAGCCCCGGCCGATAGGAACGTCATTGATTTCACTCACTGTCCAGCAACGGTCCGTTCTGTGGACGGTGCCTCCCGAGGCGATCAACCACCCGCTTCACCGTCCAGAAAATACGTCCAGCAACTCCGACCTGTGCCAAATCGGACAACCCTTTTTTGGAGATAGCAAAGTTCTCTAGATGTTCACGCATCGCGTTATTCAAATGACAACCGACGCTATGCCCTCTGCTACCCTACTCGCCTTACGGTATGACCTCGGTATGGTTTGCTAAAGCAACGGAACAGCAGCGCGGACGAATGACTCAGGATGAGAACGACGGCAGCGTCTTTGATAATCAAGCGCTACCGCAGATTGCATTGGATGCCGATCTGATCGAATCGTCCCGTCCAGCTCCGCAAAGGACGCGCCTAACCGCTCGGTTTCAGCCTTCCCTGAACGCGGCACTGTGGCAGAACCATGTGCCCGTGCTGTCGGAACTGGCGGTCGCCAACGTCGGCGAGGACACGCTGGGGGACATCGAGATCGAACTCAGTTCCCAGCCGCCGGTGCTGCGCACTCGGACATGGCGGGTAACGGGCCTAGCTCCCGGTCAAATACGCACCTTCGACGACCTGGACATCCTCATTGACGGCCCGTTCCTGACAGGCTTGTCGGAAGCGATCCGCGGCACGGTGTCGCTAGTCGCCCGTAGTGGGGGAGAGATCGTGGGCAAATTTACGCAGGACATACGCATCCTCGCATTCAACGAGTGGGCCGGCACGACAGGCATTCCCGACATCCTCGCCGCCTTTGTCCAGCCGAATGACCCGACGGTTGCGCGCATAATCCACGCCGCCTCGGACCTCCTGCGGTCAAGCGGCAAGCAAGATTCGTTTGAGGGCTATCAAGGCAGCAGCAAGACTCGCGTCTGGGAACAAGCGCAAGCGATCTGGAACGCGATTTGCGGCATGGACTTGCGCTACATCAACCCGCCGCCTTCCTTCGTCGACGGCGGCCAGCGTATCCGCACCGCGGGCCAGATCGGCACGGAACGGCTGGCGACCTGCCTCGATCTGGCAGTGCTGTTCTGCTCCTGCTTGGAGGCAACCGGGCTGCGTCCCCTCATCGTGCTCCAGCGGGAGCACGCATTCGCTGGCGTGTGGCTGTCGAAGGGAGATTTCGGGACATCTACTGTCGATGACGCGCCTGGGCTGCGGACGCGGCTCAAACTTGACGACCTCAAGCTCTTCGAGACGACCGCCACGACCCATCCCCGCAAGCCCAGCTTCCAGCAGGCGACGCTCGCCGGGGCTGCACATGTCGAACCGGAGAAGGACGCCGAGTTCGAGGGGCTGATCGACATCCATCGTGCTCGACAGCGTCGCATCTTGCCCCTAGCGAGTGCCGCGACCGGTTACGCTTTCCAGGCCGGCGCCGCAGATGATGCCGAACTCGTCCTGCCGGCCATTGAGGACGCGCCCCTGTTGCGCGACGACATGCCGATGGCCGAGGAGCCAGTGCCCACCACGGCCGATGACCGGCTCGCTCGGTGGCGCAAGCGGCTGCTTGACCTATCCAGTCGCAACCGGCTCCTGAACCTGCCGGCGTCCGGTCGTCAGGTCCTCTAGGTTGACTGTCCGGACGCTGTCAAGCTCGAGGACAGGCTGGCAAAAATGCGGGGCAGGGCCCGCACGGGCCCATTGAAGTTTCGCTCCTGGCCCGATCTGATGGGCGACGCTGACCCGCGCAGCGCCGCGCTGCACCGCAACCGGCTGCAAGTGGATGCGAACCTCGCCTTCGCGCGGGAGGCCATGGCCAAGGGCGAACTGGTGGTGGGCCGGGACGAGGTGTCCCTGCAGGCGTCCTTGACCGAGATCTACCGCAAGGCGCGTGCCGACCAACAGGAAGGCGGCTCCAATACGTTGTTCCTGACGATCGGGACACTGTTGTGGCGCCGGGAGGACCGTGAAACACCGTATCGGGCGCCGCTGATCCTGGTGCCGGTCGTCCTTGAGCGGCCGAGCGTACGCTCCGGGTTCGTGCTGAGCGTGCATGATGACGAGGCCCGGCTGAACTCGACGTTGCTAGAGATGCTGCGTCAGGAATTTGCTCTCCAGTTCCCGACGCTGAACACCGACCGGCCACTAGAGAACGAGGCCGGGTTCGACGTGCCCGCCATCATGGACACCTTCCGGTCCAAGTTGCGTGATGTCCGAGGCTGGGAGGTCCGGGACGAGGTGGCGCTGACTACCCTGTCGTTCACCAAGTTCCTGATGTGGAAGGACTTGGCCGACCGGGCGGACGCCCTACGCGGCAACGTCGTGTCACGCCGACTGATGGATGGGCCGGCACTCGATATTGCTGCCGGGTCCGGGGATGGCGGCGAACGCCATCCGCTTGGCGGCGCACTGGACGATGAGTTGGCTGCGGCCGACCTGTACTGCCCGTTGGAGGGCGACTCATCCCAGTTGCGGGCGGTGGCACGGGCGGCGGCTGGCGAGAGCTTTGTGCTGATCGGGCCGCCCGGTACTGGCAAGAGCCAGACCATCGCCAACATCGTCGCCAACACGCTAGCCCAGGGCCGAACGGTCTTGTTCGTGGCGGAGAAGCGGGCGGCGCTAGAAGTGGTGCAGCGGCGTTTGAAGCAGGTCGGGCTCTCGGATTTCTGCCTGGACCTGTTCTCCAGCAAGGTCAGCAAGACCGACGTGCTAGGGCAGTTAGAGCGGGCACAATCCGCCTCCGAGGCGGATGATGGCCAGGACTGGAACGCCGCGAAGGCGGACCTCGCGACCCTGCGGGAGGAGCTGAACGGATACGTCCGCGAGCTGCATAGGCCGGGGCGAAACGGATTGACGCCGTTCCGGGCGATCGGAGCCGTGCTACGAGCAGCCGATGGCGGCGTGCCCGAGATCGCGTTGACATGGCCCCATCTGGACGAACACGACGCCGGGAGTTGGCAACGACTGGTCGAGGCGGTGGAGGAAGCACGGGAGGTTCTGCGCCGGTCTGGCGACGCGGTGCGCAGGCCGGCCTTAGCGGGCATTGAGCAGGCAGAATGGTCACCGGTCTGGCAGACCCGCCTGCTGGAGGCAGCACGGCACGCAGCAACGCGGCTGGACGAAGTGGAACAGGCAGTCGGCACGGCCTGCCAGATGCTCAAGCTCGACGACTACAACCGGTCGCAGCTGAGCTTGCAGCGGTTGGTGGGGCTAGCGGACTTATTGATCGACCCGATCGGACCGGAGGCGGCATGGGTGCTGTCGGAGGGCGCCGTGGACTTACACGAGGCAGTGCAGGCGGTGGCTGCCCAGGCAGGCAGGCATCGCGAACTGCGCCAGGCGCTCACGGGATCATGGCAAGCCGGCGTGTACCTCTTGCCGCTGGCGAATCTGCGCGCTGAGTGGCGGTCGGCCTGCGAGAAGTGGGCGCTGCCGCGTAGCATGGCGCAAAGGACGGTGCGCAAGCGGCTCGCCGTCGAGGCTAAGAGCTCGGTGCCAGATGATTGCGGTCCCGATCTTGATCGCCTGCTGGAGCTTCAGGAAATCGACGCATCCGTCGCGGCCACCTCACAGACGGCAATGCTGGGCCGTGCTTGGCGTGGGATCGATACGGACTTCCTGCGGATGCGGGCGGCCCATGAGTGGGGCCAGCGTATCCGCTCGGCCACAGCGTCCTGCACGGACGACCCGGCCGAGTTGACCGGCCTGCGGGCACTCATCCGCCAGCTAATCGGTGAGGGGGCCGATTTGTTGGCGCCGTCGGGCTCGGCCGGGACGGTTCTGATTCGCCTGATCGAGACCTGGACTGCGGCGGAAGCCGCACTTGAGGCAGTGTCGGCCTTCGCTGGCCGCCCGATCGCACGCCTCGTACCCGAGAACCAGGCGGATTGGTTGGCCGCCCTGTCGCAGCACTTGGTCGGGTGGTCCGGCGCAGCGCGGTCGATCCAGGAGTGGTGCGCCTGGCGCGGAGTGTCGCAGTCGGCCGCGGCGCAAGGCCTGGGGCCGCTGGTCCAGGCCATGAAGGACGGCGTCGTCGAGCTGGGCGACGCGGTTCGCGCGCTGGAGGCGAACTATGCCCGCTGGTGGATTGACCTCGCCGTCGATGCTGCACCCAGGCTCCGCGGCTTCGTTGCGGCCCGACACGAGACGCGAATCGAGCGCTTCCGCATCCTGGACGCGCGCATGCTAGAGCTGTCTAGCCGGGTCGCCCGGGCTCGCATCACCGCCGCCATCCCGAACGCTGTCCTGCGCCATGCGGACCCCGAATACGCCGTGCTCACCCGGGAACTCGCCAAGCGTCAGCGCCACGTGCCCATTCGCCAGTTGGCCGCGCGAATGCCGAAGGCACTGCGCCGGCTGACACCCTGCCTGATGATGAGCCCGCTATCCGTAGCACAGTACTTGCCGGCTGACGCCGAGCCATTCGACCTCGTGATTTTCGACGAGGCATCGCAGATCACCACCTGGGACGCGATCGGCGCGGTCGGGCGCGGGCGCCAAGTGATCGTGGTGGGAGACCCGAGGTAGCTGCCGCAGACTAGCTTCTTCGAACGGCGTAGCGGCGAGGAGGATGGTGCGGCAGTTGAGGTGGAGACCCACGACCTGGACTCGATCCTGGACGAGTGCCTCGGCGCCGGCATCCCGAACGTGGAACTCACTTGGCACTATCGCAGCCGGCACGAAAGCCTGATCGCGTTCTCGAACCAAGCCTACTATGGCGGCCGCCTGGTTACCTTCCCCTCGCCCGTCACCCGGGACGACGCGGTATCTTTCCGCCACGTCCCCGACGGCGTCTACGCCCGGGGTGGCGCGCGCACCAACGAGCGCGAGGCCAAGGCCGTGGTCGCGGAAGCGCTGGCCGTCC
>JANXXW010000055.1 GCA_025350425.1 Rhodospirillales bacterium | reverse complement strand
GCCGTGGTCAGGTCTGGGAAGATCGCCCTGTCCTCAGGCACGAAGCCGAGGCCCGCCCGCGCCACCTCATGGGGCTGCATCGTCGCGATGGAGCGTCCATCGAAGTTGATGGTGCCCTGGCGCGTCACGGCGCCCATAATCGCTTTCAGCATGGTCGAGCGCCCGGCCCCGTTACGGCCCAGCAGCGCCACGATCTCGCCACGCCCCACATCGAGATCGACGCCGCGTAGCACCTGGCTTTTGCCGTACCACGCATCGAGTCCGCGCACGCTCAGCATGTCGCCAACTGCTCCGCCGCCGCGCCGAGATACGCCGTCCGCACCGCCGGATCGCCGCGCACGCGCTCGGGTGGGCCGGAGGCAATCACCACCCCGTCTGCCAGCACCGAAATACGGTCCGCCAGCCCAAAAACCACGCCTAGATCGTGCTCGATCATCACCAGGGTGCGCCCGACCGTGACGGCGCGGATCAAGTCGACCGCGCGCTCGGTTTCCGCCCGGCTCATGCCCGCCGTCGGCTCGTCGAGCAGGATGGTATGCGCGCCACCCACCAGCGTCACGCCGATCTCCAAGGCCCGCTGCTCGGCGTAGGCGAGACTGCCGGCCAGCACCTCGCGCCGCCGCTGCAACCCCAGCCGCTCCAGCATATCCTCGGCCGCCTCGCGCACGCCACGATAACGGTCGAGGCCGCGCCAGAACGAATGCCCGCACCCCTGCGTGCGCATCGCCCCGCAGCGTAGGTTCTCGAACACCGAGATTTTCGGGAACAGGCTCGTCACCTGAAAGCTACGCGCCAGTCCACGCCGGAATATCGCATGGGCAGGTAGCCCCGTGATGTCCTCGTCGCCGAGCCTGATCACGCCCGCATCGGACGCGAAGCGCCCGGTGATCAGGTGGAACAAAGTGGACTTCCCCGCCCCGTTCGGGCCGATGATCGCGTGGCGCTCACCTCGCGCAACCTCCAGCTCCACGCCGCGGATGATCTCCGTAGCGCCGAAGCTTTTGCGCAATCCCGTTACTGAAAGTGCCGTCATGCCGCCGCCGCCGCGGCCGTTGCTTCCATCCATGCGCCGCGCGCCGACCGCGAGGCCGGCCGCAGCGCCAGGAACCCCACCAGGATCAACACGATACCGACGATCCACGGCGCCAGCTCCGTGGGGTCTGCCGGTAAGCCCAGCACGTGCTGCTCGATCGCAGGCGCCCCGCCACGCACCGCCTGTAGGCGGAACGCCGTTTCGCACAACGTCACGATCCCCAGCAACACCGCGACCGAACCCGGCAGCATAGCCGCGTATCCCGCGATCAACCGCCGCCCCTGTCCCGCACGGAAGATCGGCGCGTGCGCCAGCAATATGCCGGACAGCCCACCCGGCGCCCAAACCACCATCGCGACGAACAGCAGCCCGCTGTATAGCTGCCATGCGTCGGTCACCGTGCCCAAGGCCACCTGAAGCAGCGTGACCAGCACGGCGCCCAGCACCGGACCCCAGAACGTCCCAACACCACCGATGAAGGCCATCAGCAATACCGAGCCCGATGCGGCCGAGCCGATGTTTGCCGACGTCACGATCTCGTCGTTGATCGCTTGCAGGCCACCGGCGACACCCGCGAACAGGCCGGACATCGCGAACACCAGGAAACGCACCCGGGCCGGATCGTAGCCCAGGAACGCCACGCGCTCCGAGTTGTCCCGCACCGCGTTGGACAACCGACCCAACGGCGTGCGCGTGAACCGCCACATTAGGAACGCGCACACCAGCGCCCAGGCGGCGATCAGATGAAACACCTGGAATTGCGTGCCGAAATCCAGCCCGAACACCGGCGGCCCACCGGAGCGGTCGCCATTCAATCCTTCCTCGCCGCCGAACACGTGCGGGAACATCAGCACGACTGCAACGATCAACTCAGCCAGTCCCAGCGTGATCATCGCAAACGCCGTGCGGTCCCTCCGCGTGGCGATCCATCCGGCCGGGATCGCCACGATCAGGCCACCCAACGCACCCATCAACGGCAACAGCGGCGTCGGCAGCCACCAGCCGGCATCGGCGAGCCGCATCGCGTGCATCGCTAGGAACCCTCCCATGCCGAGGAACACGGCATGACCGAAATCCAACATGCCGCCCTGCCCCAGAAGCATGTTGAATGACAGCGCGAACACCACGCCGATGCCCATGCGGCACAGCAGCGACAGCCCGAACCCACCCGTGAACAGATGCGGCAGCACCAGCGCAATTGCCGCCGCTCCTACCCATGGCAACGCGGCCTTCATGCCGAACGCGCGCCCATCAAGCCGCGCGGATGCACCGCCAGGATAAATACCAGCAATAGATACGGCACCACCGGCGCGGCCCGGTTCACGCTGAGCTGCCAGAGGTCGGTAAGCGCACCGACAGGGTTCACGTCAATCCCGACATAGGTCAGCAACACATGCAGCGGCATATCCATGCTGATCGAGGCAGTCTGGACCACACCGATCAGCAGCGACGCCACCAGCGCGCCCGAGATCGAACCGAGCCCGCCCATCACCACCACGGCGAACACGACCGCACCCAGCGCTTGCGCCATACCCGGTTCGGTCGTGAACG
>JANXXW010000047.1 GCA_025350425.1 Rhodospirillales bacterium | reverse complement strand
TGGACGACATCTCCTGCAGTCTCGTAGCCGCAGATCAGAATTGGAAATAGATGAATGTGGTGCCGGTGCGGCCGCCCGACAGCAGCAGCAGATAGACCAGTGCCAGGGCCATTGGGATGGCCATCCAGGGGCGCGGCGTCCGGCGGATCCGGGCGAGGCGGGCGATGCGAGGTCCGGCGACGGCGACGATGGCGGCCAGGGGGAACATCAGCCCATCCTCCAGCCGAACCCGGCCGATACCGTCGAGCGCTGCCATGGAAGCCAGCACCCTCGATGCCGTCGCGAGGTCTGGGGCACGGAACGGTACCCAGGCCACAACGACGAACAGCAGGGTCAGTGCCCATCCGAGGCTACGCGGGAAGCGCCATCCGGTGCGATGCCACGCGCCGTTGGCGGCCAGCGCCGCGCCGTGCGCGCCGCCCCACACGACAAAGTTCCAGCCCGCACCATGCCAGAGCCCGCCGAGCAGCATGGTGAGCACGACGTTTCCGGCCTGCCGCCATTGTCCGTGCCGGTTGCCGCCGAGCGGGATGTATAGGTAATCCCGCAGGAATCTCGACAGCGTCATGTGCCAGCGGCGCCAGAAGTCGCGGATCGAGGTGGCGGCGTAAGGCGTGTTGAAGTTGGCGGGCAGGACGAAGCCGAACATGAGGGCAAGGCCAATGGCCATATCCGAGTAGCCGGAGAAGTCGAAATAGATCTGCAGGGCGTAGCCCGATGCGGCGGCCCATGCCTCGGCAGCGTTCAGCGTGCCGGACGCGGCGTGGGTGAACAGGCGATCGACGTTGGGCGCCAGGGTATCCGCGATGGCCAGCTTCTTGAACAGCCCCAACACGAACAGCACGGCGCCGTGCGAGAGGTTGTCCCACATTCCCACCCGGCGTGGGTCGGCGCGGAATTGGTGGATGATCTCGTTGTGGCGGACCAGCGGACCGGCGATGAGCATGGGGAAGAAGCTGACGAACAGGCAGAAATCGAGGAAGCCGTAGAGGTGGCGGTCGCCGCGGCGGAGGTCGATCAGATAGGAAATCTTCTGGAACACGAAAAAGCTGATGCCGAGGGGCAGCAGGATATCCAGCGGAGTCCAGGGCCGGCCCAGGGCCAGCGCAAAATTGGCGCCCAGGAAATCAGCATATTTGAAAACGGCAAGGACGGCGAGGTTGAGCACGACCCCGGCAGTCAACAGGGACACTCGCCCCGATTTTCCGAACAGCCGCACGATCAGCCAGTTGGCGACCGTAAGTAGTGCAAGGAGAGGAACATAGGCGATGTTCCACCAGCCGTAGAACACCAGAGATGCCGTGATCAGCAGGAGCTGGCGCGCCACGCGGCTCGCTGCCACAGCGTAGTAAGCTGCCAGCACGACCGGGAGGAAGCCGAGAATGAAGGCCTGGGAGTGGAACAGCATCGATTGTCGCGGAGATTACCGCGTCGCAGGCAGGCGAATGAACCTACTTCGCCACCATGACATCGGAAGCCTTGATGACGGCCGTCGCGTCATCGCCGATTTTGAGGCCCAGTTCGTCGATTGCCTCGTTCGTGATGGACGACGTCACGATGTTGCCGCCGCCGATGTCGATGCGAACATGGCCCGTGGTAGCGCCTTTCCCGACGGCAACGATGGTTCCCTTGAACTGATTGCGGGCGCTGAGCTTCATCATCGGATGTCCTGTCGGGTGGATCGTCCACTGCCGCGTGAGCCGTACGAGCCTTGGCGGTGTGACCGAAACTGCGGTCTCGTGCCCAACCTCTCCACCGCCATCGCCGGGCATGGCCGTGCCCGGAAATGACGATAAAGGCTGGCTGGATCAGTCCTGCTTGAGGCTGGGCGCCTTGGCCATCAGCGTCTTCACTTCTTCCATTGCCTCGGTGAACCGGGCGTTGAGCAGGCCGATCGCCTCGCCGTTGGAGCGCTGGATCAGGTCGCCCAGCTCCTTCGCGTTGGCGACCGCGTGCTCGTAAGCGCGCTTCAGCATCTCGGCCTGCTTGGCGGCCTTTTCCTGTGGCGCCTCGGTGGAGGCCATGGCACGCATGCCGTCCCCCATCTCCGCCATGGTCTGCTGCATGATTTCCATGTTGCGACGGCCAAGCGCCTGCGCACCTTCCATGGCGACCCGGTTGGCGGCGGAGAGCACTTCCATGTTCTTCCGGTGCGCGGTGAGCAGCGCTTCCATGTCCATGGTCTGTGGGAACTTCATTTCCGAGAACATGCGGGTGAAGTCCTCGGTCGCGGTCTTGGCCTGGGCCATGGCACCGGCGAAGGGGTTCTCGGTCGGTTTGAACATGTCACTCATGGCGCGCTCCTGAATATCACCGGGCCCGTTTTCGCGACGGACGTCCTGGCAGTGGACGAGCATAATGTTTCGGCAGCGGCTTTCAGGCAAGTCACTCTGTCGCGGTTGGCGATACTGTCATGACCGATCTGGCTCGGTCATGACAGTAGCGCCAACATGGGGCGGCTTCTAGCGTCCGACCGCGTAGCCCTGCATGCCGCGCGGGTTCGCGCCGGCGAACATCTGGCCATCGGCTTCGATGCGGGCGGCAGACAGGCGGCCCTCGCTCCACTCGCCGCCGAGTTCGGCCAGGTGGCCGCGGGCCAGCAGGTCGTGCAGGACGGCTGGGTCATAGCGGCCTTCGAGCACGACGCGCCCAGGGCGGGCGACGCGGGGCCAGAAGCTGCTGGGCCAGTGCTCGGTGTGAAAACTTGGCAGGTCAACCGCCTGCTGGATGCCGAACCGGTGGTGGACCATGCGGAGGAACATGATTGTGGCCCATTGATCCTGCTGTTCGCCGCCGGGTGTGCCGAACGCCATCCAGGCCTTTCCGTCCCGCAGCGCGAAGCTGGGCGATAGGGTGGTGCGAGGGCGTTTGCGGGGCGCCAAGCTGTTGGGCAGGCCCTTCTGGAGCCAGAACATCTGGCCGCGCGTGCCCATGCAGAAGCCGAGGCCGGGGATGACGGGCGAGGATTGCAGCCAGCCGCCAGAAGGTGTGGCGCTGACCATGTTGCCCAAGCGGTCGATGATGTCGATGTGAACGGTGTCCGCGCCGATGACGCCGAGGCGGGCGACGGTCGGCTCGCCCACGCCGGGCGCGCGGGTGAGAAGTTCGGCACGGCTTTCGGCGTGGTGGTCGACAACGGGCGTGAAGCCAGGAACTGTTCCGGGCCGTAATTCAAGCGAGGCCTCGGGCCCGATCAGTTGCCGCCGGGCGTCGTTATATTCGTTTGAAAGCAGATGGTTGAGAGGCACTTCGACTATATCGGGGTCGCCGTAATAAGCCTCGCGGTCGGCATAGGCGAGTTTCATGATCTCGATGGCGGTGTGGGCGAAATCGGCCCCCAGCGGGTCCATCGCGCCCACGTCGAAGCCGCGCCACAAAGCGAGCTGCTGGAGCATGACGGGGCCTTGGCTCCAGGGTCCGCATTTGAGGACGGTGTGGCCGTGGTAGTCGAGGCTGACGGGTTCTTCGACCGAGGACGCCCAGCGGGCCATGTCGTTGGCAGTCAGCAGCCCGCGGTGCCGGCGGCCCGAAGCGTCCAGAACGTCGGTAGCGGCGAAATACGCGCCGATGGCCTCGGCTACGAAGCCCCGGTACCAAGTGTTGCGCGCGGCATCGATGCGGGCCTCGCGGTTGGACGCTCCCCCCGATTCGCGCAGCACGCGCTCCCAGGTGGCGGCCAGGGCCGGGCGGGCGAACAGGGTGCCGGGGCCGGGGACCTGGCCGTGAGGAAGGAATACTTCGAGGCTGCTGGGCCACTCGGCCTCGAACAACGGGCGCACGCTTTCGATCGTGGCGCTGACGCGGGGCACGATGTGGATGCCGTCGCGAGCGTAGCCGATGGCGAAGGCCAGCACGTCGGCAAGTTCCCAGGTGCCCCAATCCCGCAGCAGCAGGCACCACGCATCGAACGCGCCGGGCACCACGGCGGGCAACAGGCCTGTGCCGGGAATTAGATCGAGGCCGAGATCGGCGAAACGCTCCGGGGTCGCGGAATCCGGGACCACGCCCTGGCCGCAGATGACGTGCTGGGTGCCGGTTCTGGCGTCGTGGATTATGATGGGCGCATCGCCGCCCGGCCCGTTCAGGTGGGGTTCGGCAACCTGAAGGGTGAAGCCAGCGGCCACGGCGGCGTCGAACGCGTTGCCGCCGCGCTCCAGCACGGCCATGCCGACTTGGCTCGCGATCCAGTGGGTGGTGGCGACCACGCCGAAGGTGCCGGCAATCTCGGGGCGCGTCGTGAACATGGGGCAGGGTCCGTTTCGATTATCGGGCGAACCTAAAGGCTGGTCGCGTGGTGTCAAAGCTGGCAGGAGGGCTGCATGCTGTTTCTGGTTGTAGGCCCGTCTGGCGCGGGCAAGGACACTCTGCTGGGCCTCGCGCGCGCGGCACTGGTACACGATTCCGGGGTGCGATTCGCGCAACGCGTGATCACTCGCCCCGCCGATGTCGGTGACGAAGGGCACGAGGCGGTGGACCGGGCGGAATTCGAGCGCCGGCGCGACGGCGGCGGGTTCGCGCTGTCGTGGGAGGCGCACGGATTGTTATACGGCATACCTATCGACATTGAGGATGATCTTCGGGCGGGCCGGATCGTGGTCGCCAGCGTGTCCCGCACGGTGCTGAAATACGCGGTTTCGAGCTATTCCGGACGTGTTCTGGAGGTTTTCGCACCCCCCGAAATCCTCGCCCAACGCCTTTCCATGCGTGGCCGGGAAGGCCCCGAGGACATCGCCCGCCGTCTCCTCCGCGAAATGCCGCTCGATCCGGCGCTCGACGTGGTCCGCATCGTGAACGATGGCACGCCGGAAACGGGTGCGGCCCGGATGGTGGCGGCGCTGAGGCTTGCTCCCGGGCCAAACGCGTAGCACCTTCCGGCGAAATGGAGGGATATCGCTACCATGGCACGCAAGACGCCTGAGGAACTGCGCAGTTTTCGTTGGTATGGGGTCGCTGATCTCCGCAGCTTCGGGCACCGCAGCCGCACCAAGCAGATGGGCTACGCCGCCGAGGATTGGCAGGGCAAGCCGGTGATCGGCATCCTGAACACCTGGTCCGACCTCAATCCGTGCCATCAGCATTTCCGCATCCGGGCTGAGGAAGTGAAACGCGGCGTGTGGCAGGCCGGCGGATTTCCCCTGGAGATTCCGGCGCTGGCACTGCCCGAGAACTTCATGAAGCCTACCACCATGCTGTATCGCAACCTGCTCGCGATAGAGGTCGGACCAGGTGTTCAGGATGCCGATCACCGGCTTGCCCTGCCAATCCTCGGCG
>JANXXW010000044.1 GCA_025350425.1 Rhodospirillales bacterium | reverse complement strand
CGGACGACCAAGGATGTGGAAAGCTTCGACTACGTGATCGTCGGGGCGGGCGCGGCGGGCTCCGTGCTGGCCAACCGACTCACCGAGGATGCCGGCGTCAGCGTGTGCGTGCTGGAGGCGGGACCGCCAGACCGCAACCCGCTCATTCATATCCCGGCGGGCTTCATCAAGACGCTGTTCGATCCCGCAATCACCTGGCAGTTCAAGACCGAGCCTACCGAGAACACCGGCGGCCGGCCGATCGCCACGACGCAGGGTCGGACCCTCGGCGGCTCCAGTTCGATCAACGGGCTGATCTACAACCGCGGCCAGCCCGCCGACCTCGACAACTGGGCGCAGCGCGGCAATCGCGGTTGGGGCTACGCGGATGCGCTGCCCTACTACAAGCGTTCCGAGCGTCGGATCGGCATTGCCGACGATGCCGTGCGTGGACGTGGCCAGGGCATTCCCATCACCGACATGGATTGGATCAGCCCGTTATCCGAAGCGTTCATCGCAGGCGCGGTCGGCATGGGTATCCCGCGTAACCCCGATTACAACAGCGGCGACCAGGCGGGCGTCGGCTACTATCAACGGGCCATCCAGCGCGGCTGGCGGGTGAGTGCGGCGACGGCCTTCCTCAAGCCCGCGATGTCGCGCTGCAACCTCGACGTTCGCACCAACGCCCGCGCCAGCGCGATCCTGTTCGAGGGCAAGCGAGCGGTGGGCGTCCGCTATATCGCCAGTCGGGGTGGGGCAGGGCGGGTCGTCCAGGCGCGGCGCGAGGTTATTCTGTGCGGCGGCACGGTGAACACGGCGCGCCTGCTGCAGGTTTCGGGTGTCGGCCCATCGGGGCTGCTCGGGGCACTCGGTGTCCCCGTGATCCATGCGCTGGCCGGAGTCGGCGAGAATTTCCGCGACCACTACGCGGTCCGGGCAGTGGCGCGGGCGCGGCCGGGCGTGCAGACGTTGAACGAATTGTCGCGCGGGCCGAGGCTGGCGATGCAGGTCTCGCGCTGGATGATGAAGCGGCCGAGCATCCTCGCCACCGCACCGTCGCATGTGCATGTGTTCTGGCAATCCTTCGCGGGCCTGGACGCGCCGGACATGCAGTGCGTGTTCACCCCCGGCAGCTATGCGGCGGGCAAGGTATACGTGCTGGACGATTATCCCGGCATGAGTGCCGGTGGCTGGCAGCATCGGCCCGAAAGCACCGGGCATGTGCGCGCGCGCAGCACGGATTTGTTCGAGGACCCGGTAATCAATCCCAACTACCTCGCCGATCCCATGGACCGCCGGGTACTGCTCGCCGCCCTGCGCTTGGTGCGGAAGCTGCTGGCGACGCCCGAGATGGCGCCGTTCGTGGAACACGAGACGCTGCCGGGGCCACAGGCGCAAAGCGATGACGAACTGCTGGACTTCGCGCGGCGCAACGGCTCCACCTGTTACCATCTGATCGGCACGGCGCGGATGGGCTCCGCGACCGACCCGGGCGCCGTGGTAGACGACCAGTTGCGGGTGCATGGGATGGAGGGCCTGCGTGTCGCCGATGCCTCGATCATGCCCAGCATGCCGTCCGCCAACACCTATGCGACCACGCTGATGATCGCCGAGAAGGCATCCGATATGATCCGCGGCCGCGTGGCCGCATGACCTATGGAGTGGAAGTGTTCCCAAGCCGCCAGGATATCCGCATTTGCTTCGCCCATCCCGCCTACCAGATGCAAAGTCGCTTCGAGGCGCGCCAAAGCGGCCTCGCCAGCTTCCAGGTGTTCACCCGCGAGGAATTGGACCTGCGGATCGCTGATGCCGATGTGCTGGTGGTGTCCGGTATGTGGCGCAACGAACTGATCGAGCATGCCACGCGCCTGCGCTTCATCCAGTCCATCAGTGCTGGGATGGACCAGTATGCGAAGAACGCCCTGCAGGAACGTGGCATCCGGCTCGCGAGCACCGCCGGGGTGAATGCCCACGCGGTCGCTGAACATGCGATGGGGCTCATTCTCGCCATGGCGCGGCGGCTGCCCGAGGCGCGCGACAACCAGCGCAAGCATCTGTGGCGGGGCATGATCGGCGATCTCGCGACCCGCGAGGACGAGCTTGGCGGCAAGACTCTGGTGATCGTGGGACTGGGACGGATCGGCGGCCGGCTGGCGCGGCTGGCGCGCGCCTTCGACATGCACGTGATCGCCATCCGGCGCGATCCCGCCGGCGGCGCGGGCGACGCGCATGAGATGCATGGGCTTGCCGGACTCGGGGCCGCCTTGCCCCAGGCGGATTTCGTGGCACTGACCTGCCCGCTGACACCGGAAACCGAACGCGTGATCGATGCCGGGGCGCTGGCGTCGATGCGGCCCTCCGCGTTCCTGGTCAATGTCGCGCGGGGACGCTGCGTGGACGAACCGGCCTTGATCGAAGCGTTGCGGCGCGGCGGCATCGCAGGCGCGGCGCTGGATTGCACCGTGGACGAGCCGCTGCCGGGCGGGTCTCCTTTGTGGGACATGGCAAACGTGTTCATCACGCCGCATACGGCGGGCGAGACGCGGCGATACGAGGACGTCATCCTCGATTACCTCATGGACAACCTCGAACGCCTCTGGAGGGGCGAGGCCGGGCTACGCAACCAGATCGTATAAAGGGCAGGTCGATGGACAAAGTGGCGCGTGGCCGGGGCTGGGTGGAGCGGCCGGATTGCCGCATCTATTATGAGACGGCGGGAAGCGGTCCCGCCCTGGTGTTCGCGCATGGGCTGGGTGGCAATCATCTATCGTGGTGGCAGCAGGTGCCGCACTTCAGCGCCCGATACACCTGCGTAACCTACAGCCATCGGGGTTTCTCGCCCTCCACCGCGCCGGCGGACGGGCCGCGCACGGAGGAGTTCGGGCCCGATCTCGGAGCACTGGTCGAGCATCTCCGCCTGAACGATGTGGTTGTGGTCGGGCAGTCCATGGGAGGGTGGAGCGCACTGGATTATGCGCTGACCCATCCGCATCGGCTCAAGGCAGTGGTGCTGTCCGCGACCTCCGGCGCGATCGATCCGGCCAGCCTCGGCGGGGAAGGGGGCGAGCGGTTCGCGGCCTGGCGCGCGATGTCCGATGCGGCATTGGGTGCAGGCGCAGCGAAAGGCGAGCATCCGGCGGCAGGCGCACGGATGGCGGCGGAGCAGCCGGCGCTGCACTACCTATATCGCGCGATGGACGAGTTGAGCGCGCTGGACAAGGTGGCGATGCGGCACCGCCTGTTCGCATCGCGTAACCGTCCGGTGGGCGATCTCGCGGCGGTCGCGGTGCCGGTTTTATGGGTGACGGGGGAGGAAGACATCGTTTTTCCGTCGCCGGTTGCCCCGTTCCTGGCGCGGGCCATGCCGCGCGGGGAGCATGTCGAGATCCCGCGCGTGGGGCATTCCGGGTATTTCGAGGATTCGGCTGCGTTCAACGCAGTGGTGGACGATTTTCTGGCGCGACTGGGATGAGTGTCTCGCGGTAGATCGCGGTGCGCGGCACGCCGTCCGCGCCGATGACGCCCCGATACATACCGGCCGAGTTGAACGGCAGAGCCACATTGCCGTGGCCATCGACCGCAATCAGGCCGCCGGAGCCGCCAAGCCGGCCAAGTTCGGCGATAACGGTTTCGCTGGCCTGCTCCACGGTCTCGTTCAGGTAGCGTATTCGCGAGGCGATCTCATGCGCGACCGCATGGCGGATGAACCACTCGCCATGGCCGGTGGCCGACACCGCGCAGGTGGCATCGTCGGCCCAGGTGCCGGCGCCGATTATGGGGCAGTCGCCCACCCGGCCCGGGGCCTTCGCGGTCATGCCGCCGGTAGAGGTGGCTGCGGCGACATGGCCGTGCGCGTCGCAGGCGACCGCGCCGACGGTGCCGTGGCGGGCCGCATCGTCGCGCGTGTCCGCCGCTGCTTCCCGCAGGCGGGTGAGTTCGGCCTGCAACGCATCCCACCGGCTATCCGTGTGGAAATACGCGGCCGGTGCCATCTCGATGCCGCTGGCCCGGCAGAAATCCATGGCACCCTCGCCGATCAGCAGGACGTGTTCGGAGGCCAGCACC
Source organism: Rhodospirillales bacterium (assembly GCA_025350425.1). Taxonomy (GTDB): domain Bacteria; phylum Pseudomonadota; class Alphaproteobacteria; order Acetobacterales; family Acetobacteraceae; genus JANXTF01. The sequence goes on along the minus strand of JANXXW010000044.1, from coordinate 363 downwards.
GCGCGGGCGGCAAGAATCGGGTTTCGCGGTCCCACGATGCCGGCAACGGCACCGGCCTCGTGCGCGGCGCCGTCCATGATGGCGGCGTCCAATTCGTGTCGGCCCGCCGAAGTGTAGACGGCGCCACGGCCAGAGTTGAACAGGGGGTCGTCTTCCAACGCCATCACCGCCCGCGTGACGGCGTCGAGTGCGCTGCCGCCATCGGCCAACACAGCGTGCCCGGCCAGCAATGCCGTGCACAGGCCAGCGTGGAAGGCGGCTTCCACGGCTGGGGTGAGCGTGTCGCGCCGCATCGTGCCGGCGCCGCCATGGATGGCAATTATCGGTTTGTTCATCGGCGCAGTGTAGCAAGCCGGCTGGGAA
>JANXXW010000025.1 GCA_025350425.1 Rhodospirillales bacterium | reverse complement strand
GCGGCTCGCGGCGCGGCTGGAGGACGAGGCGGAGGAGTTGGACGCCGCCACGCGCAACCGCATCGAGGCCGCCTGCCGCTCGTTGAAACGCCGCGCGCTCGATCCGGTGCGGGCTTGGCAGGCAATGCTGGCCGCCGTCGCCGCGACCCCGCCCGAACCCGGCCGCCGCCCGGATTACATCCAGTTCCTACGGCTGGAGCGCCGGGTGGAGGAGGGCCGGGTGCGCGACCTGGACGTCGGGCTGCACCGCCATTGGCTCGATCCCACGGTACCGTTCATCGCCACATTGGCCCAGCCGGCGCACGGCCTTCTGGTCACATCGGCCACGTTGCGGGATGCCGGGGAGAAGGATGTGGAGGTGGCGTGGTCCACCGCCGAGATGCGCGTGGGGGCGGGACACCTGCCCTCGCCCGCGCATCGGGTTTCGGTGGCAAGCCCCTTCGATTACGCCGCGCAGACCAAGGCGTTCGTGATTTCGGACGTGAACTCACGCGACATCGAAGCACTGGCGGCAGCCTACCGAACGCTGTTCATGGCCTCGGGCGGCGGCGGCCTGGGATTGTTCACCGCCATCTCCCGCCTGCGCACCGTCCACGCCCGGATTGCTCCAGCTCTGGAGGCGGCGGGCATCCCGCTGCTCGCGCAGCACGTGGACGCCATGGGCAACGCCACTCTGGTGGACGTGTTTCGTACTGAGGAGGAAAGCTGCCTGCTCGGCACGGACGCCATGCGGGACGGCGTCGATGTGCCCGGCCGCGCGCTCCGGCTGGTGGTGTTCGAGCGGGTGCCCTGGACCCGGCCTGACATTCTGCACCGCGAACGCCGTGTTCACCTCTCGGGCGGCAACCCTACCGGCTTTGACGACCGCGCGGTGCGGATGCGCCTGCGCCAGGCGTTCGGCCGCCTGATCCGTGCCGCGACCGATCGCGGCGTGTTCGTGCTGCTGGACCGCCAGACCCCCACACGGCTGCTGTCGGCGTTCCCGGCGGGGGTGGAGGTGCGGCGAGTGGGGCTGGCGCAGGCGGCGCTGGAGATCGGGCAGTTTCTAGGACCGCCAGAATTGCCCGAGCAGACGACACTGACGTAGTGTCAATCGGTCAGGAGACCTGTGATGGGTGGGCCGAGCCGCTCGCATTGTGAAAAGGGCACGGATCAGACAGGACAGCGAGCGCACCGGCAGATGTGTGGCGAGCAACCCCGAAGCGAAGGAGTTCCTCGAACTCTGGCGCGCGCAGCATGTCGGCATCGGAGAGTGATACCCTCCTGTCGCTCCAAGCCGGATAAATTGTGCTTGCCGACTGGCGCGGCGATTCACGCCTGGGAGAGCAGAATAAGCCGATGAAAGCCTTCTGGAACGATATTCAGCTTACCCACACGCCCCGCTTCTTCCTGCAACGCGGCACCGTGCGGCCCAATTTCGAGACGCCCGCCCGCGCCGTCGCCCTGCTCGCCGCGTGTCGGGCAATGGGCATGGATATCGTTGCCCCGGCTGAGATCGACCGCGCCGCGCTGATGGCGGTCCATGCTCCCGCCTACCTCGATTTCCTGCGCGACGGCCCGGCCGCGTGGGATGCGATGCTGGAACATGGTCCAGAGATGGTGGCGAACATTCACCCTACCCCGGAGATGCTGGCACAAGGCGCGCGGCTATCCCCAACCGTCGTGGGCGAAGTCGGCTGGTTCACCGCCGATACGTCGTGCCCGATCGCCGCCGAGACCTGGCCGGCGGCATTGGCCGCGGCATCCGGCGCCTGCGCAGCGGCTGACGAGGTGGCCCTGGGAAGGCATGCGTATGCACTGGCCCGGCCGCCCGGACACCACGCCTATCCCGCCCGCGCCGGGGGGCATTGCTACCTGAACAACGCCGCCGTCGCCGCCGAGCGCCTGCGGGCGCGCGGAGCGGGGCGGGTGGGCGTGCTGGATATCGACAGCCATCACGGCAACGGCACTCAAGGCGCTTTCTGGGAACGCGCCGACATCGCGTTTGCCTCGGTGCACGGCGATCCCGGCGGCTACTATCCCTGGTACGTCGGCCATGCCGGGGAGCGCGGCGGCGGATTGGGAGCCGGCCACAATCACAATTTTCCGCTGCCCCGCGGCAGCGGTGACGCCGCGTGGCTGGAGGCGGTTTCGTACGCGCTGCGTTCGCTTGGGCAGGTGGACGCGCTGGTGGTCAGCCTCGGCTTCGACGCTTCGGTGGATGAACCGCTCAGCTTCCTGTCGGTCACCGCCGACGGGTTCGCGCGGGCCGGGGAAATCGTCGGCGCCGCCGGCAAGCCGGCCGCCATCGTCCAGGAAGGCGGTTACAACACCGAAATTATTGGTGGGTTACTCCATTCCTTCATGACTGGCATGGTAGGATGACTGGCTTCTTCCAAACCGAGGACCCGTCTCATGTGGAAACTGCTCTGCGCCGCACTGCTGGCCGCTTCGGTGGCCGCGCCCGCCGCCGCCATGAACATTTCCCTGCCAGACGGAAAGCCGGCCATGTCGGTGGTGCTGCCGGATAGCTGGAAGCCGACCGAGACCGAGCGCGGCATGGAGGCGACGTCTCCGAGCGGAGATGTCTATGCGTCGGTCGAATACGCCAAGGATTACAAGGCGGACCTGAAGGCGCTGATGGAAGCCAACGGGAAGTGGATGAAGGACAATGAGATCGTTCCCAACTCCGCCGAATCGCATGACCGGGACTACGACCTGAACGGCATGCCCGCGCATGAGATCGCCTATGACGCGCACGATAAGGATGGTCCGACCACAGTGATGTTCACCCTGATCGAGCTACCGAAAGACGCCATCGGGGTCCTGACGATCTGGGCATCGGACAAGCAGCGCGCCACGCAGACCAAGACGATCAACGGCATCCTGAACAGCGTCAAGGCGATCCGGTAGCCCCCCGGCGTTCAGCCCGAAACGAGCTTCCAGGTGCCGTGATCGAGCTTCACCATCACGCGCGAACGCTCGTCAGTGCCCCAGCGGCTGCCCGGAACGAAGTCATACACGGCCTGGGTGCCGACCAGTTCGTGCGTGGTGACGAGCGCCTCGCGCAACGCTTCGCGATACTCCGGCGTACCGGGGGCTATGCCCTTGATGGCAACCCGTTTCGCCGCGTCGGCAGCGACTAGCATCCCGTCGTAAGCATAGGCCGCGAAGGCGTCGGT
>JANXXW010000578.1 GCA_025350425.1 Rhodospirillales bacterium | reverse complement strand
GTATGTCTCCGCCGCCCTGGGCTTCAGTGTGAATGCTGGCGCCTTCCTCGGTGAGATCTGGCGAGGCTCGATCCAGGCGGTGCCGAACGGGCAGGTCGAGGCGGCGAAGGCGCTGGGATTGCATTACTGGCCGCGCATGTTCCGGGTCGTGCTGCCCCAGGCGTTGCGGACCGCAATCCCGCCCACGGTCGGGTTCTTGGTGAACCTCATCAAGAGCACCTCGCTCGCCGCGATCATCGGCTTCGTGGAACTGACGCGGGCCGGCCAGATGCTGAACAACGCCACCTTCAGGCCATTCCTGATTTTTGGGACGGTCGCGGCAATCTACTTCGTTCTATGCTGGCCGCTCACGATCGCCAGCCGACGACTTGAGGTCCGGCTGGCGCTTGCGACAAAACGCTAAGGGGAGAAAAAATACCATGAGAATGCTTCGATATCTGCTGTCGGCAGCGTTGCTGGTGGCAATCACATCTCGTGCCGCCACTGCACAAACCGTGGACGAGATCGTCAGCCGAGGGACGGTCAACATCGGCGTCCTGGTCGATCTACCGCCTTACGGGTTGCTGAACGCAAAGCAGGAGCCCGACGGATACGACATCGAGGTCGCGAAGCTTCTCGGCTCCTATATGGGCGTGAAGGTCAACCTGGTTCCACTCACAAGCCCCAACCGCATCCCGTTCCTGGTCACCAACAAGGTGGACATGATTGTGGCGACGTTCGGCATCACGCCGGAGCGGGCCAAGACGGTGCTGTTCTCGATTCCCTACAGCGCTATCGAGAACGTGGTGTTCGCGCCGAAAGGCACAGCCATTGCGAACTTACAGGACCTCAAGGGCCTACGCGTAGGCGTGCCGCGCGGCACCGTTCAGGACGTGCTGTTGAACAAGAATCTGGGCGACGCAGTTAAAATATCCCGCTTCGACGACGATCCCAGCACCTATCAGGCTCTGCTGGCCGGCCAGGTGGACGCAATCGCCGAAACCGGGCTGACCGGTGACCAGTTCTACGCGGCGCACCCGGAAGGTAACATCGAGCGCAAGTTCATCCTGCTCCAGCAGCCGAACGGGATCACCATGCGGAAGGACCAGTGGAACCTTCACCAATGGGTCAATACGTTCGTCTACTTCACCAAGGTGAACGGCGAGCTGAATGCCCTTTACGAGAAGTGGTTCAAGAAACCGCTTCCCGTGCTGCCGACGTTCTGACGCCACTGGGCCATGACCGGAACCCGGTCATGGCTTCAGGAGAGTTGGAGCGCCAGAGCCTCGAACTCTGCCACGGAAAGCGTCTCCGCCCGCCGCTCCGGCGCGATGCCGACTTTCGCGAGCAGCGCCTCGCCACCCAGTCCGCGCAACGATCCGCGCAACATCTTGCGACGTTGACCGAATGCGGCAGCGGTCAGTCGCTCCATCGCGGCGAACAGGCCAGCTTCTGGTTGTACTGCGTGCGGCGTGAGCACCACGACCGCCGAAAACACCTTTGGCGGCGGTATAAACGCAGATGGTGGGATGCGAAGTCGCAACTCCGCCCGGCATAGCCACTGCGCCAGCACCGATAATCGCCCGTAAGCCTCCGTGTCCGGCGCGGCGCAGATCCGTTCGGCGACTTCCAACTGGAACATTAGCGTCAGCCGTTCCCACGCCGCAGCCTGGCGCAGCCAGCCGATCAGCAATGGCGAGGCCACGTTGTAGGGAAGGTTCGCGATGATCTGCCGGGGTGCTGCCACCAATTCGGTGAGGTTTCGCTTCAGTGCATCGCCGGCAACGATGGTCAGACGCTGGGGTGGCAGCTCCTGCAACGCCCCGACGGCGCGCTCGTCGATCTCGATGACCGTGACGTGGGCCGCCTCGCTATCCAGCAACGCGCGGGTCAGGCCGCCGGGACCGGGGCCGACTTCAACCACGTTTCGCCCAGCGAGCGGGCCGGCCTGACGCACGATGTTCGCCGTCAGGTTCAGGTCCAGCAGGAAGTGCTGGCCCAGCTTGCGGCGGGCATCCAGTCCATGCCGCTTGATCACCTCCCGCAGCGGCGGGAGAGGCGGGGTGATCGTGGTCAGGACCGTTGGTCGATCACCGCCTTGCGGTCCAGCTCACGTTGCAACTGACGAGACGCCAACTCAACGCGATCGTTCACCAGCTTCTCGGCGATCTCGGCGTGCGTGGAAACGCCAAGGTTCTTTTCCTCCTTGCTGCACACCATCACGACGGCGATGCCGTCCTCGGCCACGAGCGGTTGGCTGGCCTTCTCCGGTGTATTCGACAACGACGTGAGCACCGACCGCAACGCCGGGATCGCGACACCCTCAAGGCGTATTTCGCCGGGATCGGGTGGCTTGTCGCTGCCGCTGGTTTTGGCGGCCTCATCCATGGACGCACAGCCATGTGCAGTTTCGGAAAGCTTCTTGGCATCGGCCAGCTTCTTCTTCTGCTGGTCGGTCGGCGCGTTCGGATCGAGTTTGGTCGAGAACGGGAAGAACACCTGGCGCACCTTGAGCATCGTTGCCGGATCGCGGCCGATTTCACGCTTGGCGCGCAGCGTGACGATGGTGTAGCCGCCAGGGACCCGGATCGGATTGCTGATCGCCCCAGCCGGCATTTCCTTTACCACGCGCAACACAGCCGGATCGAGCCGGCTTTTGTCCACCCAGCCGAGATCGCCACCCTGGAGCGCCGTCTGGCTTTGGCTGAACTGGGCGGCCACCACGGCGAACGGAGCGCCAGCACGCAACTGCTGGATCACCGTGTCGGCGAAGCGCAGCGCCTCGGGCGCCTGGGACGCGACCTTCACGGGCACGAAGATTTCCCCGACCCGATACTCCGGCTGTCCCACCAGCGACTTCTGGATACGTTCCTGGTCGGCGATGTCGGCGTTGGAAACTTCGAGGTTACCAGAAGCTACCTGTCGCAGCACGCGGCTCCATCCGATCTGGACGCGGATCTGGTCTACCAACGTGCGAAATCCCACACCATCCTCGGACAGCTTGCGGCGCAATAGTCCGGGCGCCATTCCGTTGCGTGCCTCGACATCGGTGATGGCGGCGGCGATATCGGCATCGCTGACGGAAATCTTGCGACGCTGGATTTCTTGGAGCCGCAACCGCTCCTCGATCAGTTGCTGAATCACCTGCGGGGTCAACCGGTCCAACACGTCCTGGGACATCGACTGTCCAGTGGACAGCGCGAATAGTCGGCGCCGGTTATCCACGTCGGCGCGGCTGATCACGTCGCCGTTCACCACCGCCACTATACCGGTCGGTCCGTTGCGATCGATTGAGCGCAAGGTGGAACTCGTGGCCGGCCGGGGTTGCTGGGCCGTGGCAGCCAGGGCGCCGTGGCACGAAGCGCCGAACAGGAACGCCGCGACAACGATTTTACGCGAATTCATTGGTTCTTTCGATCTCCGAAACATGGCGGCCACGCGGCTAGAACGCGTGGAATCCAAATTGCCCGACTGTTTTGAGGGTAATCTGAAACAGGATTGTGGTGGCGCCGTGGTCATTGTTGATGGACGTATAGCGCCGATAGAACTTGGCGTCGAAGATGAAGCATTCATCCTCGTAGCTGCCGCCCGCGCCGACCCCGACCAGTTGTTTCGTCTCGATGTTCTGGCGCGCGAAGCCGTTCAGGCTCCAAGGTCCGAACCTGGTCGCCGCCCCGGCGGTGACCTCGTTGCGCGGCCGTCCGGTAAGTACGCGTGCCTGTGCGCTGGCCGCCGTGTCGTACAACAAATAGGGGTTGTAGGCGGTGTAGATGTAACCGGCATTGACCCGCAGGATCGGTGGCCCGGCCGAAGCGATCGCGTCCGCGAAGCGTACGTTCATATTATTATGATCGAACCGCTGCCGGGCGGTCACGTCGAACAGGGGGCTTGGGGTGAACGACACCCGGCTGACGATGTCGGACACCTTGTTTTCAAGACCCGATCCGGTCGGGAAGGCGTGGTCGGGACGGGTTCGGTAGGACTGGCCGACAATGCCGTCGATCATGGCACCTTCCGGGAAGGTCCAGTTTCCATGCAGCGCCGCCTGGGCGCGCGGGCCACCCTCCAAGCGGTCGATGCCGGGAAAGTGATTCAGCGAGAACAGGTTTGCGTCGGTGAACTCATAATCCAGGCTGTCCTCGTTCGGCACGCGGGTCTGCCGGTTGTAGCCTGAGCCATTCGGGCTGCCGATGATCTGGGCAATGGGTTCGATGATCTGCGTGCCCCAGGTGCCGGCGTCGCGCATGAACGGCCAGTGCATCTGAACCGCCACATCGGCCATCCCCTGGCTCGTGGACGCGGTGTTGGAGGTCCCGTAATTCGGCTGCTGTTCCAGGCTGTTCGCCTCGTAAATGGCGCTGTCGGTGTGCAGCACGAGCTTGTAGAGGTCGCCAAGCGCGCCTTGGAACGGCCGTTCCCAGTTCAGGCTCAGGCTGGCGCGCTGCGTCGTGGTGCCCTCGTCGCGGAGCACGTTGAAGGCGCCGACTTCCACGCCTAGCCGTCCGCCAAGCGCATCGGGCTCGCCGACGAAGCTGTATTCGTAACGTGGGAGCACGTAGGGCAGCCTGGCGGTGACGATGCTGGTGGTCAGGCCCTGGTAGGCCCGCGCGTCCAGGCGGGTATACGCGCCCTGGCCGAACCCTTCGATATAGATCTGGCTGGTCAGTACGTCGGCCAGGCCTGAAATGCGGTAGTTCCGGAGGTAGTCCGTGGAGCTAGCGCGGTTGATATCGAACCCATAGCGGAATGTGTCGTCCAGCACGAACTGGCCCTTGGTGAACAGGTGGCCCTGTAACTTGCCTTCGGTGTAGCCGATCGAGCCGTTGGCGACGGCGGTACCCGAGTTGAAGCGGCGGCGGTATTGCAGGTCGAGTGCGGGTGCCCCGCCGGTCGATAGCAGGGGCGAGATGGTGGCGTCGGACTGATCGTCGATCACCAGGTAGTAGGGCATGCTGAAATAGGTGCCGAGATACTTGCCCTGGCCGAACGAAGGGATGAGGAACCCGCTGGCGCGGCGCACGGAAGGGTCCGGCTGCGTCAGGTATGGGAAATACGCGACCGGGACGCCGTAAATGTCCACCACCGCGTCCTGGTACTCGATGCGTTTGTTGAGCACGTCCTGGGTGGCCGTCTTGGCGCGGATGTCCCAGATCGGCGGGCGTTCGGGGTGTTCCGCGCACACATTGCAGGTCGAGTAGATGGCGCGGCTCAGTTCGTTCACGCCACCATCCAGGCGCCGGCCGCCGTTGGCGGCGAGCTTGCCGTTCTCGGCAAGGCTCGCACGGATGTCGCGCAGGATACCGTTCTTCATGCCTTGGGTCAGCTCGGCGTAGTCCGAGAACAATACCTGCCCATCACCCTCGACCAGCACCACATGGCCGCTCGCGGCAGCCACGTCAGTGTTGCGGTCGAACGTCACCTTGTCGGCCCGCAAGACGCGGTCGCCTTGCCACGCCTCGACATGCCCGATGGCGGTCACCAGCGCCCCATCGCGGTCGTACTGAAGGCTATCCGCGGTGAAGCCAACCGGCTCGTCCTTGGAGACGGGTGGGGTGGTTCCGCGCCGTCCGGTAAGCGCGCCCAACTGCGCCTGAGCCGGCGCGGTGCCAAGACCTGCGAGACAGACGCCGACCAGCAGCGGCAGCCGAATGCGGCCACGGGTGGACGGTGCAAGCGATGATTTGCTCATGGTCAGCCGTCTTCCAAATGCAGCAACAATGAGATGGAGAGCAGCAACCCCGCGGCTGCTGGCGCCCATGCCGCAAGCACGGCGGGCAGGGAGCCGGATTGGCCGAACTCCTCGGCGATCTTGGACACCAAGAACAGCGCGAACCCGGCGGCGACTCCGCTGGCGATCATGCGCGCCACACCGCCTCGCCGGGCAGGCCGCATCGAGAAGCTGGCCGCCAGCAGCGTCATGGTGCCGGCAAGCAACGGCAAGGCCAGCAGCGTCTGGAAATATAGACGATGCCGGATCGAGGAAAAGCCGGAGCGGTCCAGCATCGCGATAAACCCCGGCAGTGCCCAAACCGAGAAGGTATCCGGCGAAGCGAAGCTTTCCTCGACCCGATCCACGGTGAGCGTGGTGGCCAGGTTGAGCGTTCCCGGCTTATCCGGCGCGTGCCCAGGAGTGACCGCGTGCGCGTCGTCCAGAATCCAGGTGCCGTTGCCGAGCAGGCCGGACCCGGCCTCGATGCGTTCCAGCAGCCGATCCTGGTCGTCCATTCGAAAGATGCTGACGTTCTTCACACGCAGCTTACCTTTGGCGAGGTTCACGCTCAACGCGTGCAGGATGGCCACGCCGTGCGGCGTTATGCCGCTGTCGGACTGGCGCAGCCAAAGCTGGCCGCCGTTCAGCGCCAGCGGACCGCCTCCTGATTTGAGGTAGGTGTTGTCCAGCGATTCCGCCCGTGCCCGCATCACCGCCGAAACCGGGGTGACGCCTGCCGTCGCCGTCGCGCCCAGGAGTGTGGCGCACAGGGCTGGCGCGGCCAGGAATTGCCAGGCGGAGACGCCGGCGGCGCGCGCCACCACAAGCTCCGAACTGCGCGTCAGTCGCCAGAATGCCAGGATGCCGCCCAACAGCACCGCGAAAGGCAGGATCTCTATCGCGATCCATGGCAGCCGCAGCACTGCGATTTCCGCAACCAAGCCGAACGTGGCCTCTGGCTTGGTGGAGGACCGGCGGAGCAGTTCAATAAAGTCGAACAGCGCCACCACCCCGCTCAGCGCCGCCAGCATCCCGAGGACGCCCAGCATGAACACGCGCGCGACATACCACGACAGGGTGGTGGCGAACCGCATTGCGTCAGATGGTCCCGAGCCGTGTCTGCACCGACACCGGCACCAGCCCGAGTTGCGGGCCAAACAGCAGCCAAGCACAGATCACGCCTGGCAGCGTCGCGTAGATCCATATCAACGGAAGCAGTTCCGGCTGGCGAATCGCCAGATTGTTGACCGCGAGCCCCAGTGCCAGCAGCCCGACGACGGTGAGAACCGAGATCATGGGCCGCAGGATGTTCCCGTGTCGCCGGAATGAGCCCGTGAGCACGGTCAGCAACGCCAGCAGCGTGAACGAAGCCGCCGTCAGCGGTGAGGAAAGACGCCGGTATGCCTCAACCCGGAGCTTGGGGATGTCACGCTCGTTTACGAGGCCAGGCGCCGGATGCAGCAACTCGCCGATGGACATCTCCGTCGCATCGCGGAAACGCTGCTCATCACCCTTGCTGCCCTGAACGAGGTCGATCGCATTCTCCGCGAACTTTAACACGTTCAGGCGCCCGGTCTGCTTGTCCAGCTCCTGCCGGCTGCCGTTGAACATCAGCACGCGCGGCGTGTCCGCCGTGCCGATCAGGCGGCCACGCTCGGCCAGGATGGTGGCGCGGCTGTTCTTCTGGCGTGCGTCGTCCACCAGGATCCCGTGCAGCGTTCCATCGGCGTCGCGGCTGCGTACGTAGACCGTCAGGTCGTCCGAAACCGGGGTGAACACGCCCTCTTGAAGCAGAAAGGCCGCGACGCGGTTGCGGATCTCAAACTGGTATTCCCGGAATGCGCCGAACGACGCCGGCACGATCAGCAGGTTCAGCACATAGCATATGACAACCGCGCCGGCCGCCAGCGCCAGCGCCGGCCGGGCCAGGGATGTGGGAGACAGGCCGGCGGCACGCATGACCGTCAATTCGCGGTCTCCGGCGAGGCGTTGATAAATGAACTGGACCACGACGAAGGTCGTGATGGGCAGGATCACGGCCACGAAGTTGGGGATCAGCAAGCAGGTCAGTTCAAGGAACACCCGCAGAGACAAGCCGCGGTTGACCACGAGTTCGACGAACCGCAAAGACTGCGTGAGCCAGATCAATGCGACCAGGCCGCCGGTGACGGCGACCAGCGCCAGCGCCAGTTGGCGCAGGATGTAGCGATCGATCCGGGTGACGGCGATGGTGGAGGCGGAGCGCATCGCGATAGTCTAGCGAGGCCGGCGACCTGAGCAAACCGCGTTGGGGTCAGCGCAGGCCAAGTCCATGGAAAAGGCGCTGGCTGGGTGGCCACGCGGCCACAATTGCGTCCCGGAAAAAATACATCGCAACCAGCAGGGCCGCGATCACCAGCAGGCTGAGCAGCCACCCAAGCATGATGCCGTGTTCCACAGGGTTTGACTGCGGCCTCGCCACGACAGCCGGGTGGGGAGGGTCAAGGTCAGGCGATGGCTCGGTGAATGACGGGGGTTCTGGCAACGGTGGTATGACGACTGGCGCGAATACGACCGGCTCCGGAACGAACCCGGGCGCCGTCACGGTCCATTCCCGCGCGCATCTGGCGCAGCGCATCATTTTTGGGGCCGGACCGATCAGCGCATCCGGCACTTCGTAGATGGTTTGGCAGGAGGGGCACTCGATACGCATGCGGGTATCCTTCGGCGACCGGATCTCTCGCCGTGCCCAGGTCTCGAGTGGCAGATCGAAAACTTCATGACAAGCGCGCACAGCGAACGCGCTTTCGGCCTGCATCGGAAAAGTGGCAGAACGTACACAGCGGGAGCGGACGCATGGTTCGATTGGACGAGGTTGGCTTACGGTATGGTGGGACGCGCGGCGGCCCCGAGATCCTGCGCGACATCAGCTTTTCCATCGGTCCTGGCGGTTTTCGTTGGTTGCTCGGCCGGTCCGGCGCGGGCAAGACGAGCCTGCTGCGGCTGCTCTCGCTCGCGGCACGTCCGACGCGCGGCACCCTGATCGTGCTGGGAGCCGATATCGGGCTCGTCCCCCGGCGCGCCCTGCCACCGTTGCGGCGGCGGATCGGCATGGTGTTTCAGGATTTCCGCCTGCTGCCCCACCTGACCGCGTTCGACAACGTGGCCCTGCCGCTGCGCCTCGCGGGCCGGCCGGAAGGCCAGATCACGGTCGATGCGACTGAAATGCTGCGTTGGGTGGGGTTGGCGGACAAGACCGGGGCATGGCCGGCGGAACTGTCGGGCGGTGAGCAGCAACGCGTGGCCATCGCCCGCGCGGTGGCGGGCCGCCCGAGCCTGCTGTTGGCCGACGAACCAACCGGCAACCTCGACGAGGGCCAGGCCGAACGGCTGATGCAGCTTCTTGCTGAGCTGAATCGCCTCGGCACCACAGTCGTGGTGGCGACCCATAACGATGCCCTGGTCGAACGCCACCCGGCTCGCGCGATGGTATTGGAGCATGGCAGGCTGGTGGAGGATGGGTAAGCCATCGCTCCGCCCACGCGGCTTCGACGATCTTGGCCTCCGGCGCGTCTTCGGCGACCGGATGCTGCCCCTGCTCGTTGCCGCCATGGCGTTCCTGGCAGCACTCGCCGGTGCCGGGGCAATGGCGGCGGCAAACCTGGCCGACCACTGGCGGGAAGGTGCCGGCTCGGCGCTGACCGTCCAGGTGCCGCGCCCCGGCGGCGCGGCGGCGGCGGGGCCGGGCACGGTGGAGGAGACCCGCATAGACCGGATCACGGGCATCCTGCGCGGGACGCCCGGCATCGCCGAAACCCGCGCGCTGCCTGAGAGCGAGTTGAACGAGCTGCTTCGCCCCTGGCTTGGCCGCGATGCCGAGACTGCTTCGCTGCCGCTTCCCGGCGTGGTCGCGGTGCGGATGGCAGAAAACGGACTGGACGATTCTGTGCTGGCCAGGTTGGCGGCCCAGCTTTCGGCGGCGGCTCCTGGTACCACCCTGGAGGCGCATCGTCCTTGGGTGCGACGCCTGTCGCTCCTGGCCCGTAGCCTGCAAGCCTGCGCCTGGGCGGCGCTCGGGCTCGTGGCGGCGGTGGCGGCGGCGGTGATCGCGGTCGCCACACGCGGCGGCTTGGCCTTGCGGCGGGAGGTGATCGAGACGGTGCACGGCCTGGGTGCGACCGACGGCTATATCGCCTGCCGCTTCGCCCGCCGTGCGGCAGGCCTCGCCGTCCTGGGTGCCGTGATCGGCGCGCTCGCGGCACTTCCTGTGCTGCTGGGATTGGCCAACCTCGCCACCCCTTTCCAAACAAACGGTGCGGTGGGGTCCGCGCCCTGGCTGGCCGCCTTGCCGCCCGCGCTCTGGATCGGGCTGCCCGTGCTGCCGCTGGCGGCTGGACTGATCGGGTTTGCTACTGCCCAAGGCACGGTCCGACGCTGGCTGAGGCGGCTGCCATGACCCGCCGGCGGCGTCTCGCTACCGGGCTTGCCGCCTGCGCCTTAGTACTGGTGCTCGCCTGGAGCGCCGGTTTCGTCTGGTTCGTGATGGAGACCACCGCCGAT
>JANXXW010000564.1 GCA_025350425.1 Rhodospirillales bacterium | reverse complement strand
CAGCTTCCTCGGCTTCGGCATCCAGCCGCCCTCAGCCGATTGGGGCCTGGCCATAGCCGAGAATTATGGGATGCTGACAGGTGGCTACTGGTGGACAGCAGCCTTCGCCGCGGGTGCCACGGCCTCGCTGGTGGTCGGCGTCAACCTTGTCGCCGACGGCATTGCCGGAGCCCTCCGTTGAGCCCCGGGCCGGACATGTCCGGTGTGGCGGCGCTGGAACTGCGCAACCTCCAGGTCGCTTACCGCACGCGCGGGCGCGATCAGATGGTGCTCCGTGGTCTCTCACTGCGGATCGAATGCGGCGAATCATATGGTTTGGTGGGCGAGAGTGGCTGCGGCAAGTCCACCGTTGCCCTGGCAGCCCTGCGCGCCCTGCCCCGCAGCGGCGTGGTCACTGGTGGCCAGACCCTTATCAACGGCCAGGACGTGGCAGCGCTCGATCGCGAGGGCCTGCGGCGGCTGCGCGCCCACGCCGTCTCGATGGTCTATCAGGATGCCAGCCGCGCGCTCAACCCGTCGCTGACCATCGGGCGCCAGCTGAACGAAGCGTTCGAGGCCATCGGCCAACGCGGGGGGCCGGCAGCCGAGGCGATGCTTGAGCAGGTGCAGATCGCTGGGCCGCGCCGGGTCATGGAGGCCTATCCGCACCAGCTTTCGGGCGGCATGCAGCAACGCGTCGTCATCGCCATGGCCCTTGTGAAGGACCCGGCGCTGCTGGTGCTCGATGAGCCGACCACCGGCCTCGATGCGACCGTCGAAGCCGAGGTGCTTGACCTGATCGCGACCCTGCGCCGCGCCACCGGGACTGCGGTGCTGTTCATCAGCCACAACCTCGGTGTCATCGAACGCATGTGCGACCGGGTCGGCGTGCTCTATGCCGGCACGTTGGTCGAGGAAGGCGACGCCGCCACGCTGCTTGCCCGCCCGGCACACCCCTACACCGCCCGGCTACTAGGCTGCCTGCCCGTCGCCGGCCGCCGCAAAAGTGACGGACGGCTCGAATCCATTCCAGGCTTCCTACCCCCTCCCGGTGCCCTGCCGCCTGGCTGCGTGTTCGCGCCCCGCTGCGACCGCGCCGACGACCTTTGCCGCCGTGTAGATCCGCCCGCTTGGCGCCCGGCGTCACGCGATGGTGGCCAAATGGCGTTCTGCCATCATCCCATCACCACGGTCGGTTTCACTCACTCGGCCATGGCACGCCCCGCGCCACTCGCCGCCGCCCAGGGGCTCCCTGTGTTACGCGCCGACCGGGTATCAAAGAGCTTCGGGCCCCTACGCGCCGTCACCGACGTGTCGCTGACGCTGCACGCCGGCCAGACACTGGGCCTGGTCGGCGAGTCCGGCAGTGGCAAGACGACGCTCGCCAAGCTCCTGCTGGGCCTGGTTACCCCCGACGCTGGCAGCTTTATCGAGCTGGATGGCCGGCCCTTGGCAGGGGCAGCCCGGGCCCGGGCGCGCGCCGACCGCAAGGCATTGCAGGTGGTCTTCCAGAACCCGGATTCGGCGCTCAACCGCTCCCACACCGTCCGTCACCTGGTAGCGCGCTCGCTCTCGAAGCTCGCCGGCCTCCGGGGCCAGGGACTTGAACAGCGACTGGACGCACTGATCGCAGCGGTGCGCCTGACCGGAGCCCATCTTGGCATGCGTCCGCGCCAGCTTTCGGGCGGGCTCAAGCAGCGCGTGGCAATCGCGCGCGCCTTCGCTGGAGATCCCCGGGTGGTCATCTGCGACGAACCGACCTCCGCGCTCGACGTCTCGGTGCAGGCTTCGATCCTCAACCTACTCGTCGATCTCCAACAGAACGCCGCCGTCAGCTACGTCTTCATCTCCCACGACCTCGGCGTCGTGCGCTATCTCTCCGACCGGATCGCCGTGCTGTATTTGGGCCGCACCATGGAGATCGGTCCGGCCGAGGCGGTCTTCGACGGTCCGCACCACCCCTATACCGAGGCGCTGCTCTCGGCCGTGCCAGGCACGCCGGGCCCGCGCGTGCGCCTGCAGGGCGACATCCCGAGCCCGCTCGCCCCAATGCCCGGCTGCGCCTTCAGCACTCGCTGCCCGCGTAAGATCGGTTCCATTTGCGACGAGGAGCCGCCGCCGCTCGTCGAGCAGGATGACCATGCCATCCGGTGCCACATCCCCCGCCATGCGCTCGGCCGCAGCACCACACCCGCCAAAGCCAGCTGGAGCACAGTTTAATGCCAGACGTTATCCGTGACCCCCGTTCCACCGCCGGCGCCGGGCTGACAATCGAGGAACGGGCGGACCTGCTCGTGGTGGGCGCCGGGCCGGCCGGGCTGGCCGCGGCGATCCATGCCGCACGAGCAGGCAGACGCGTCGTGCTTGTCGACGAG
>JANXXW010000554.1 GCA_025350425.1 Rhodospirillales bacterium | reverse complement strand
CCAGACCGGCGCGAAATCCTGCCAGGTGGGCGGGCCGGACTTCTCGTAGAACTGCGTGATGCTGTCGCCGAGGAACACGAGGTCGACTGGGCCGCGATGCGCCTCGGCCAGCTTGGCGACATGCCGGTCACGCCACCACGGTTCACCCATGCGCGAGATCGGGACGGTGGATAGGGGTGGGCGCTCGGCGCGGGACGGGGTTGTCGCCAGCAGGGCCAGCAGCGCGGCCGTGGCGCGCAGCGGGGTCAGGCGAATTCCAGCCATGCGATGGCTCCGGCGCCGAGGAGGACACAGTAGTAGCCGAACGGGTTGAGCGCCCAGTCCTCGTTGCGGCGGAAGTAGCGCATCAGGAACACCGTGCTGAGATACGCGGTGATGCCCGCCACCACGGCGGCGGCGGCGGCCAGGCCGAACACGCCGGGGGCCACGGAGGCGTGCAGCAGCTTGGGCACTTCCAAGACGGTGGCGCCGAGGATGATGGGGGTGGCGATCAGGAACGAGAAGCGCGCCGAGCTTTCATGGTCGATCCCGCGCAACAGGCCGCCGACGATCGTCGCGCCAGAGCGTGAGATACCAGGGATCAAGGCGGTGCATTGCCAGCACCCAATGACCAGCGCGTCCTTGAACGAGAGGGTTGCCAGTGGCCGGTGGCCGGTGCGTCGGATGCGTTCGCCAAACAGGAGCAGGAGGCCGTTCACCACCAGGAACGTGGCTGCGATAATGGGCGAACCGAACAGGCTGCGCAGGAATTTTTCTAGAGCAAACCCGATCACTACGGCTGGGATGGTGGCTAGGACAATGAGCACGAACATACGTCGTGCGTCATTCACCGCCGTATTGTCCCGGGAGGCGCCAAGCACCCCGATCAGGAGCGCCCACCAGTCGCGCCAGAAATACAGCAGCAGCGCGACGGCCGTGCCGAGATGGAGCATCACGAGAAACGGCAGGAAATCCGGAGAAGATTGATCGATGCTGGTATGGAGCAGCGCCGGCAACACCACGGCGTGGCCCAGGCTGCTGACCGGGAACAACTCCGTGGCGCCCTGGATGATGGCGATCAGCAGTGCCTCGACCGCACTCATTCGAGAAAACTCAGGGATGACATGGCGTACTCCGGATTGCGGGCGCAGCTAGAGCGCGACCGTCGCGCCGGTCAACCACCAAACGGTCCTAGTTGTTGATCGGGTAGGATGCCATCAGCGCGCTTTGGCGACGCCATGCCCGGAACATCGCGACGATACCGGTGCTGTGAAAGCCGCGCCGTCGATTGGCGGCGCCGATGGTGAATGCGGTGCCGAAATGGGCCAGCTCGTCCGCCCAGGCACGCCAGAGGCTGGTTCGCGCGTCCCAGACATGGGTTGCTTCCGAGCCTACGCCGTTGATCTCGATAATGGTGAAGCCTTCACCACGACGGAGGGCGGCAAGCGTTTCATATCGTACATCGAACCGGCCAAAATAGAACTCGGGCATGGCGTCGGCGATTGCCTCGATCCGTTGCGTGAGCAGAGGCGTTATGTGCTCGTGGCCGTTCTGGAACACGGAGCCCTTGCAGTGATTGCCGACGAATACCGGCTGGAAGGTTTCGCCTCGCTTGAGGACGACATGTTGGCGCTCACCGAGCCGTGGAAGATAAAGGTCTGGTACTCGGCCCATGCGGGGGTCGGCGAGAATAAGCGCCCGAATGGTGGAGCGTCCATCACCCACGATCGACGGAGCATATTTCAACGTGAGCGATGTGATTCGGCCACGCGCCTCGCCGGGCACGCGAATATAGAAGATGCCGGCTTCGCCCGGCGGAACGGCGAGGCGTTGGACCATAAGAGCGGTCTTGGCTGGAAACTCGGCGAGATAGGCGATCATCTCCGCTCGATCGCGCACCAGCCTGACACCGGTGCCGTTGCAGCCGATATCCGGTTTGACAACGGTGGGATAGAAAAGGGCGTTGGCCGACATCCCCCGTTCGGCCTCGCCGATGTCCGGCGTGGACAAGCGAAAATACGAAGCCAGGGCACCGCGTTGTTCGATGCCGACCTGGTCGAGGATGGATGTCTTGGATTCTCCGCAAAGGCCACCCGTTTCGATGTTCGGGTTGGCTGCGGTAGGCAGGCTGAAGTCGCCGTGTCGGATGCCGAGCGCGATCCATTGCAGTATCACTGGAAGATAGAAGAACCAGCCGGGCCAGAATTCGAAACTGCTGATGACTGGTGGATCGGTGGGTGCGCCCAATAGGGTTGCACTTGCTTTCAAGGCGTGGATTCTCCAAATCGGGCAGCGGTGCGGCCGATAAGGATAACAACAAGGACGAAACCGATTGCGCCGACCCAGCGCCACGCGCCGAGATAGGGCAGCAGCAAATTGCCGACATGCAACGCAACCTCGAACAGCAGAGAGGTCCAGATCAGTGTGGCGACCACGGCTGCCAATATGAACTGGCGGAGGTCGGCACGGAGAAAACCACAGGCTGTATAAGTCGGCAGCCGGGCGCCGGGGATGAAACGGCTGATGAACACCACCGA
>JANXXW010000551.1 GCA_025350425.1 Rhodospirillales bacterium | reverse complement strand
CGCGCCGCGTCCAGGAACGCCTCGCGGGAGGCGGGCGCGGGCGTGATCCGGCCATGGTAGAGGGCGGTCGCGGCGTAGGTGGGCAGGTAGCAAATATCGGGCGTGATGTTGCCCTTCTCGAACCGCGCGGTGTGGAAGTCGAGGATGGTCGAGATCAGCGCGATGCCGTTGAAGGCGACGCCCGACAGCCCTCCGGTGAGCTTGCCGGCCACCGCCACGGCGCGCGTGGTGCCGTAGCTCTCGCCGCAGAGGTAGCGCGGGGAGGCCCAGCGCCGGTGCCGCGTGAGCCAGGCTTTGATGAAGGCGGCGATCAGTTCCGCGTCCGCGTCCAGTCCCCACGCCTCCTCCGGCTTGTGCTCGCCCAGCATGTGGCTGTAGCCGGTGCCGGGAGGGTCGATGAACACCAGGTCGGTTCGGTCGAGGCTGCACAACTCGTTGCCGATCACGGTGTACGGGCCGGAGCCGGCGAACCCAGCGTCGCTGGGCACCTTGATGATGCGCGGCCCGACGCCGCCCATGTGCAGCCAAAGCGAGGCCGAGCCGGGTCCGCCATTGAACACGAACATGACGGGACGCGCCGCTGGGTCAGGGCTCGCGGCGAGGTAGCTGAACGAAAAGATGCTGGCCTTGGGCTGGCCGGACTGGTCGGGAAGGTGGAGTTGGGCGGCGATACAGCGGTAATCGGAGGCGGTGCCGTGGAACACGCCGGAATGGGTGGTCTCGAACGTGGCGGGTGCCTCGATCACAGGCGTGTCAGTGGTCGGCTGCTCGGCATCCGGCATAATTGGAGTTTCTCCTGCTCTGGTGGTGGCGGGATCAGGGGGCGGCCGGGGGTCAGCTCCCGGCCACCTGAAGCCGCCCCACTGCGCGCGTCCGGCCGATCAGCGGCAGCAGCGCGCGGAGTTCCGGTCCGTGGTCCTCGCCGGTCAACGCCAGCCGTAACGGCATGAACAGGGCCTTCCCCTTGCGCCCGGTGGCCGCTTTCAGCGCGTCGGTCCACCTGGTCCAGACCGCGTCGTCCCATGGCTCGGCCGGCAGCATTTCAGCGGCTTGGCGCAGGAACGCGCCCTCGCCTTCGATCACCGGAGGCACGATGATGCCGGCCACCACGTCCCACAGGCCACGCGCCTCGATCAGCAGGTCGAGGTTGCCGCGAATGGCGAGCCAGAACGCCTCGGTGGCGCCAGCGGGCAGGCGAGGGGCCACCTCGGAGAACGTCATGGCGTGCAGCACGTGGCGGTTCATCGCCGTCAACTGCCGCATATCGAAGCGGGGCGAGGAGGCGGAAAAGCGCGCGAACGAGAAATCCGCGACCAAGGCCTCCAGCGACATCGGCTCCGGATCGGAGGAGGAACCGAGACGGGCCAGGTAGGAGGTGATCGCGCGGGGCTCCATCCCATCCGCCCGCAGGCCGCGCAGCGACACCGATCCGGTGCGCTTGGACAGTTTTTCGCCCGCCTCGTCCAGCAGCAGCGGCAAATGGGCGAAGCTGAACCGCGTCGAGTTGCCGCCCAAGGCCGAGATCAGGTCCATCTGCACGCCGGTGTTGGTCACATGGTCCTCGCCGCGCACGACGTGCGTGATCTCCGAGGCCATGTCGTCCACCACCGACGTGAGCGTGTATAGCGGTGTGCCGTCGGCCCGGATCAGCACGGGGTCCGACACGGCGGGCAGCTTCACCTGGCGCTGGCCGAGCACCAAGTCCTGCCAGGTTTCGGTGCCGTTGCTCAGCCGGAAACGCCAATATGGCCGCTTGCCCCCGGCCTCGGCGTTGGCGCGCTGCTCGGCGGTCAGCTTGAGCATGGCGCGATCGTAGATCGGGGCCTGGCCGCGCTTGAGGCGCTGCTCGCGCTTGTAGCGCAGTTCCTCCTCGCTTTCGAAGCATGGGTAGAGCCGTCCGGATGCGCGCAGCTTGTCGGCCGCCTCCTCGTACATGGCGAGCCGGTCGGACTGGCGGAACGTCTCGTCCCAGTCGAGGCCGAGCCAGGAAAGATCCTGGTAGATCGCGGCCTCGTTGGCTTCCGTGTTGCGCGCGGTGTCCGTGTCGTCCATCCGCAGCAGGAGCTTGCCACCCATCTTGCGGACGAACAGCCAGTTTATCAGCGCCGGGCGGGCGTTGCCGACATGCAGCAGGCCGGTGGGCGAAGGCGCGAACCGGGCCTTCATGCCGAAGGCTCCCCATCAATGTCGTCATCCTCGTCGGGATCGTTGAGGCGCGGGTCGAGCGCGCGCCAGTCGTGGTCCTCCTCGCCGCCGGGCCGGTCGGTGAAGTTGGAAAGCTCGGGCCCGCTGGTCCAGCCGCCTTCCGCACGCTCCCCGTCGGCGCCTCTCACCTCCGCGTCCTCGCCGAACGCGAACCACGCATCGAGCGTCTCACGTCCGTTCATGCCGGACTGGCGGCATCGGTCCAGGCTGTCCCTGACGTAGCGGCGGGCAAACTCGTTGGCTTGCATCAGCGTCGGAAAGCTGGGGATTTCCTCGACGATATTGTCCTCGGCCCCGCCGGACAGGTCGATGATACGGACGCGCCATCCGCCTTCGGGTGCGAACAGGTCACTCATGGCATGGTTCTCATGCCCAGAAACTAGGTGCGCGGCGGGACGGAAGCAATCGCAGGGTACATCGGGGCGATAGGCACCGCTCCGTCGCGTTACGGAGCCTTGCGGGTGCGGTCCAGGCGCAGCAGGAACTCGCGTCCGACTTTGACCATGGGAACGTCGTTATAGGCCACGATATCGGCGGTGGCGTAGGTCTCCCCCCAGGCATCGGGGATGAAGCTGCCGGTGCCTACCACGTCGAGCGGCGCCCGCGTGTCGGCCATCACACGGCACTTGTCGACGCCGAACCCGGATGACGCGACGATCTTGACCGCCTTGTAGCCGGCCTCGTCCAGCGCCTCGCGCATCCGCCACACCGCCGCCGCTGAAACGCCGGTGCCGACCAGATAACGCAACTCCGAATCGCTGCGGTAGCGACGGATCGCGCCGGGCGCGTGCCGCTCCAGCACGGCATAGCTCTCGGCCGGGTCCAGCCCTTCGAGGAAACGTCCGCCATGAGTGTCGAGCCGAACCGATAGCAGGCCTGCGGCGGCCAGTTCGGGAAAGCGCGCGCACACCGCCAAGCCATCTGTGACCTCGCGCCCGAAATAATCCACCAGCACGGTGAGCGGCGTGTCCGGGAATGTCTCGTGGAACATCTCCGCCGCGCGCACGGTCGAGCCCGCGTAGCCGATCAACGCGTGCGGCATCGTCCCGCGTCCGTGATCGGTGCCGAACCAGTGGGCAGTGCCGTCGCTGGAGTTGCCAACGAAGCCGCGCGCGCCTTCGCGCTGGGCTGCCGCACTGCCGACCGAGCAGGCATATGCCATCATGTCCTGCATCTCGGCGCCGGCACAGTGGCGCGCGTCCATGGCCAGGAACGAAGCCTCGGGCAGCGCCATGCACATCTGGTAGGAATTATGGGCGGCGACGCACGCCGGCCCGATCTTTTGCAGCAGCAGGGTTTCGACGTCGGCGAGGTGGCTGAAGCTGCCGGTGATATAAACCAGCGGCTCGCCGGCGCCGGTCCAGGCGCCTTCGGGATGCGTCAGGTCGATGTCGAACTGGATGCTTCGCGCGGCGGCCACGGTGCCGAGCCAATCCAGCATCAGGCGCGGGGCGGAGATCACCGGACGCCGCATGAACACCGCGTAGGTTACGCGCTTGTCGCCATAACGGCCGACGATCTCGCGTGTGCGGTTGAAATAGACGTCGGTGCGTGCGGCGATATCCGCTGCCAAGGCGGTGGCGTCGCTCATTGCGCGGCCGCCACATGGGCACGAGCCGGGGCACGGCGGGCCTTCAGTTCCTCGGCCACCAGGAATGCCAGTTCGAGCGATTGCTCGGCGTTCAGCCGTGGGTCGCAGAACGTCTCGTAGCGCGCGCCCAGATCCGCCTCGGTCAGCCGGTGGGCGCCGCCGACGCACTCCGTCACCTCGCGGCCGGTCATTTCCACATGCACGCCGCCCGCCCAGGTGCCCTCGGAGGCATGGGCGTCAAATACCTGGCGCACTTCGGACAGGATGGCATCGAAGCTCCGCGTCTTGACGCCGCCCGCCGTGGTGACGCCGTTGCCGTGCATGGGGTCGCACAGCCACACCACGCGACGCCCGGCCCGGCGCACCGCCCGGAGCAACGGCGGCAGCAGCTTCTCCGCCTTGTCAGCGCCCATGCGGGTGATGAGCGTCAGCCGTCCGGGCTCGTCGGCCGGGTTCAGCGTGTCGATCAGACGCAACAGGTCGTCGGCCGTCGTGGTCGGGCCGACCTTGAGCCCGATCGGGTTTTTGACGCCGCGCATGTATTCGACATGGGCACCGTCCAGTTGGCGCGTGCGGTCGCCGATCCATAAGAAATGGGCCGAGCAGGCATACCAGTCGCCGGACGTGGAATCGATCCGGGTCAGCGCCTGCTCGAACGGCAGCAGCAGCGCCTCATGGCTGGTGTAGAAATCGGTTTCCCTGATCTGTGGCGTGGTCATGCTGGTGACACCGCAGGCCGCCATAAACGCGAGCGTCTCGTCAATCCGGCTGGACAGGTCGTTGTAGCGCGCGGCCAGAGGCGAGCGGGCGACGAAGCCGAGGTTCCAGCGATGCACCTCGTGCAGGTCGGCATAACCGCCCGAGGCGAAGGCGCGCAGCAGGTTCAGCGTGGTGGCCGACTGGAAATATCCCGTCTCCATGCGCGCCGGGTCCGGCACCCGTGCGAGGGCGGTGAATTCCGGCCCGTTGATGATGTCGCCACGATATGTGGGCAGGGTCTCGCCGTCCCGCGTCTCGGTGTCCGAGCTGCGCGGCTTGGCGTATTGCCCGGCCATGCGGCCCATCTTCAC
>JANXXW010000520.1 GCA_025350425.1 Rhodospirillales bacterium | reverse complement strand
CACATGCTCCTCAATCCAGGTGGATCGCGCGAACTGCACTGGCACGCCATTGCTGCCGAGTGGGCCTACGTCATTGCCGGCCGCTGCCAGACGGTTGTGATCGACCCATCCGGCCAGACCGAAATCAACAACTACGTCCCCGGTGATTTGTGGTTCTTCCCTCGCGGTCATGGCCATTCGATCCAGACGATCGGCGATGAGCCTTGCCACTTCATCCTGTCGTTCGACAACGGAGCCTTCTCTGAGCACGGCACCTTCTCGATCACCGACTGGATCGATCTCACGCCCAAAAGCATGCTTGCAATCAACTTCAAGCTCGACAAGGCGCTGTTCGACGCGTTTCCAAAAGGCGAGACCTACATCCAATCCGGCCCGGTGCTCCCCGCAGCACTCGCGATCGATGCTCCATGGCCGAAAGAGTCGACCCACAAGTTCAACCTGCTCCATAACGTCCGGGCACGGCGCGAATTTGACGGCGGCACACTCCACCTCGCCACCGTCAACGAATGGCCCATCTCCGCCACGATGTCGGGCGGCCTGATAGTGATCAAGCCAGGCCAGATGAAGGAACTGCATTGGAACCCGAATGCCAATGAATTCCATTATTACCTGAAGGGCACTGGACAGGTCGCCATATTCGGCTCCGGTGGACGCGCCAAGACGGCCGATGTCAAAGCCGGTGACACTGCTTACATCCCAGCAGGGTATGGCCACGGCATCTTGAACACCGGAACCGAGGACCTGGAAATCGTCCAGACCTGGGATGCTGGCAAGTTCGAAGAAATCACCCTCAAGCATTGGATGGAGACAGCACCGAAATACCTGCTGTCCAACAACATGGCAGGCGTACCGGGTGCGACTCTGGATAAGATACAAGCGTATGACCTTCAGGATTTAACTATAAACGCGCGAGGCTGATCCAGATCATCGGACTAAACCTCGCGCGTTTGGGCTCGGCGCCTCGGCTCCGGCCGAAATGGTCCAGCTTGTCTACGAACCGTTCGATCTCGGGGTAGCGTAACGAGCTACCTGACCCGATTGGTCGCTTCGCGCGCCCGTCGCCAAAGATTGCAACAGAGCCCAACTGTCCACGCGGCCAGATCGTAACCAGCGCCAAACCGTCCGCGGCGCCAGGGCTTACGCCGCGCTAAGCCGAAAGCGGGCTTGCCGTCTGTGCGCGGCGCATTTCGAGGCGGAAGGTTTCGGCCATGTGGGTGGCCAGGATATCGGTCAGCGGCTGGCGGGGCTGGCGGGCCTTCAGCAACTGGATCCCGGCATCGGGCAAGGCGGGCAACCCCTCGTCGGGCCGCAGCAGACGCAGGCCGTCCGGCAACCACGAGACGGGCGACACCGTGACCGCGAGGCCGGCCAGGACTGGCGCATAGGTGCCGGCGAGAGAGGCGGAGTTGTATTTGATGTGATACGGCCGGCCCGCCTTCTCCAGCGCCTTCAGGGTGACGCGCCGCCAGGTGCAGTCGTGGCTTTCCAGCGCCAAAGCGAGCGGCAACGGGTCCAGCCGATGCGGGGCATGGCGCTCCGAGGTGATCCACAGCAGCGGCCCGCGCCACAGCTCGGTAGCCGGCCAGCGCTTCGGGGCATGGCCATCCGAACATAGAGTGAGATCGAGTTCGCCGTTCTTGAGCCGCTCGACCACCTCGGTCGAGGGGGCCACCACCACCTCCACCTCGATCGCGGGCTGGGCATCGGCGAAGCGGCGCAGGACTTGCGGGAGATAGCGCAGCGCGTAGTCGTCCGGCGTGCCGAGGCGGACAACGCCGTGCGCCGCTGGCGCATGGAATGCCTTCCAGATCTCGTCGTTCATCGCCAGCAGGTCTCGCGACTTCTCCAGCAGGTAGCTGCCGTGTGGCGTGAGATGCACGGCGCCACCCTTGCCGCGCTGCAGGATCTTCTGGCCCAGGATCGCCTCCAGCCGTTGCACCTGCATCGAGACGGCGGATTGCGTGCGACCGACCCGCTCGGCGGCGCGGGTGAAGCTGCCTTCCTCGGCGATGTAGGCGAAGGCGCGCAACAGGTCTGGGTCGATGCCGACAGGGATTTTCATGTCATCAGATTAGCTTATTCTCAGCATCATCGCAATTCGTTTCCTTGATGCAGAGGGCAGTCCTATTTACCAGCTGTCGACTATCACAGGAGTTTCAGATGTCGGGCTTCACGGGTTTCCTGCCGCTCAGCCGGCCACGCAACAGCGCCGGCGCAATGATCGCCAGGGCATTTCACGTGATCGGCCGCATGGTGCGGGTCGCCATGTCGCGCCGTTATCTCGCAGAGATGGACGATCACATGCTGCACGATCTGGGCATCTCGCGCGCGCAGGCGTGTTTCGAGGCGTCGCGTCCGATCTGGCACATCGACGCCAAGAGCGAGTGACAACTTCGCGATTTCGACGAACCTCGTTGCGATCCCGGCGTTATCGTTCTCATTGACCATGTGCCGTCTTGCGTAACAGCACGGCGGCACGCGATCGCGCTTCGTAGCGCATCCGTCCGCGACCCAAGGTTCAGGATGGATGCGATGCGGGCAGTTCACCGGAGCACCAGAATGACGCGTCGTAGAGCCCTTTTGACAACGGCTTCCATGGTTGGAATCACGTTGCTGACAGGCGGAATCATGACATCCGCCGATGCCGCCACCGGCGAGGAGCAGGCCACCGTCGATCACGCGGTCGGGACATTGCAGGACCTCAGACACGACAAGGAATTCGGTAACGCGAGAGACCTGCTGCATCGGGCACGGGCCGTTCTGATTGCCCCGCGTATCTTCAAGGCCGGCTTCTTCTTCGGCGGCGAAGGCGGGCGCGCCCTCATGATGGCGCGTGACGCGAGCGGATGGAGCAATCCGGCCTTCTACACGGTCGGTTCGGCAAGCTTTGGCTTGCAGATCGGTGCTCAGGAATCCGAGATGATCATGTTCATCATGACCGATCGCGCATTGCAGGCGCTGATGCGGAACAACTTCAAGATCGGCGCCAACGCGGGTATCGCCGTGGCGACGCTCGGTTCTACCGTCGAGGGTGCCACCACAACCAATGCGGGCGCTGACATCGTGGTGTGGGCATCGTCATCGGGGATTTATGCCGGCATCAGCCTGGACGGCACCGTGATCGAGCCGAACGTCGATGCCAACAGCAACTTCTACGGCCGCATCGTGACCAGCAACGACATTATCATACGGCGTGACGTACGCAGCGTCGCAGCGGAGCCACTGACGCGAGAGATCGCCAGCCTCTGAAGCCGGGGCAGGCCCCGGACTTCTCGAACGTCGAAAGACCCCACGAGGAGCGCAAACGCCTCGTGGGGTTAACTTCGTCTAACGCTTAGGCAGCCATGCGACGCTGGCCGCCACGTCCGCTCTGCTGGCCACGATATTGCTGGCCGCCGCCGCCCGGACGCTGCTGCTGGCCACCGCGCGGTGGTGGCTTGACCTCGGTCGGCGGGGTGCCACTCACGACCGTCAGCTTTATGCCGGTCAGCTTCTCGATCGCACGGAGGTAGGCCCGCTCGCTGCCGTCACAGAACGAGATGGCGATGCCCGATGCCCCGGCGCGCGCAGTGCGGCCGATGCGGTGGACATAGCTTTCCGGCTCGTTCGGAAGCTCGAAGTTCACCACGTGGGTGATGCCGTGCACGTCGATGCCGCGCGCGGCGAGATCGGTTGCCACAGAACGCGAGCGCGACCGTTGCGGAAACGCTCCAACGCGGCCTGACGGGCGCCCTGGCTTTTGTTGCCATGCATCGCGTCCGCACCGACGCCGGCGGCTTCGAGCTGCTCGGCGACACGGTCTGCGCCGCGCTTGGTGCGGGTGAATACGATCACGCGTTCCATGCTGGGGTCATTCAGCAATTCGACCAGCTTGTTGCGCTTGCCGCTGCCTTCCATGAAGTGGACATGCTGCTCGATACGCTCGGGCGTCGGCTCCTCGCCGGCGACACGGACGCGCTCGGGGTCACGCAGGAAGGACTCGGCGAGCTTGCCAACATCCTCTGGCATGGTGGCCGAGAACAGCATGGACTGGCGACGCACCGGCAGGGTGGCCACGACCTTGCGGATGTCGCGAATGAACCCGAGGTCGAGCATCCGGTCGGCCTCGTCGAGCACGAACATCTCGACCTGTCCGAGTTGCAGTTCGCGGGTGTTCATCAGGTCGCAGATGCGGCCCGGTGTGCCCACGACGATGTCGGCGCCACGGCTCATGCGCTGCACCTGGGGCGAGCGTCCGACGCCACCGAGGATGAGCACGCTGCGGAGGCCAAGACCGGCGCCGAAGCGCTTGAACTCCTCCTCGATCTGCACTGCCAGCTCCCGCGTGGGGGCCAGGACGAGAACGCGAGTGTGGAATGGGCGCGAGCGGACGCGGTTGGCGGCAAGGTGGTTCAGGATCGGCAGCGCGAAGGCCGCCGTCTTGCCGGTGCCGGTCTGGGCAGTGCCGAGCAGGTCGCGTCCAGCCAATAGCAGCGGGATCGCTCCGGCCTGGATCGGGGTGGGGGTGGTGAATTTCTGCGCGCGCAGGGCGTGCAGGATCGGTTCGGCAAGGCCGAAACTGTCGAAATTGGTATGGGTCAAGCGTAGTGTCTCCGGCCCACACGAGCTATGCGTGGTGGCCTGGTGTCCGCGCTCCAGGCGCGTGCCAGGGCGAACAGGTTACGGGAGACTGCCAGGATGGGCCACCCAACCCATTCGGCAAAACCCCTTATGGGATTTGGTCCGGGAGGGGCGAGCGACAGTCGCGCATTCGCGAGCAATCTTAGGTCTTGTGTGCGCTGCAGCACAATAAAAAGCAATTGAAATCTTTGCTCTAATCAAAACCGGCACCTCTGAAAAGGTGCCGGTCAGCTGGTCAGCCCGGGTAATAACCCGGCGGGGCGTAGTAGCGTGGAGGCGGCGCATAATAGGCCGGAGGGGGCGGGTAATAGGCCGGGGGCGGGGCGTAATAGACCGGCGGCGGTGGCGCGTAATAGACCTGAGGGGGAGCCGCATAACCCGGGGACAGGACGCCACCGATAATGGCGCCAGCACCCAGGCCGAGCAGCGCACCTGCTACGAGCCCGCCGGCACCGATGCCGCCATGACGGTATCCTTCGTGATAGCCACCATAGCCACCCCGGTAGCCACCATAACCGCCGCGCCACTCTGCTTGGGCCGCAACTGGAGCAATCGCAGTCGCGGCGATAACGGATGCCGCGACGAGAAGCCGAAATCTTGAGGTCATCTTTGCCCTCGCTTTCAAAGCAAAACGATAGTGGACGCAATCGTCCACCTGACAAGCTCTATGTAAGCATGATTTCTGGCAAAAATACGGCAAACCCAAAGCCAGTTTGTAACCTGTTGCAACGCGGCGTCTCGTCTCAGATCCGCTCGCCGTCAACCTTATGCTCGAGTTCACGCAGGCGCGTCCCGCCATCAGGTGTCTTGGGATCGAGTTCGAGAGCGCGCCGCCAGGCGATCAAGGCGCCCTTTGCGTCACCACGCGCCTCGGCGATGCGGGACAGGCTTTGGAACGCCATGAAGTTACGCGGCTCGCGCCGCAGCGTCGCCTCGATGTCGGCGATGGCGCCGAGATAGTCGCCCTGAAGGTAACGGGCGATGGCGCGACGGTTGTATGCCTCGGCCAGGTCAGGCTCCAGCGCCAGTGCCGAGTCAAAATCGTCCTGGGCGGCCCCGCCGGCATTGTTCGAGAGGTCGCGCAGGCCGCGTTTCATGAGCAGCGTGGCGGCGGGCGAACCCGCCTCCAGCCAAAGCTGCCTCACGCGGACCTCGACGGCAGCGGCGGCTTCCTCGGTCGGCGCGACCTTGAGGGCGTCGAGCAGAGTGTCCAGCTCCGCGTTACGCTGAATTGGCCGGGGCTGCGCCAAAGCGGGCAGCGCAGCCAGGGTCAGCAGCAGCGCCAGAAGCAGGCGCATGGCGTCAGCCGGCGCGGATCGGCAGCGGCGACGGCCCGCCAGCCATCCAGTCCAGCAATTGAATGGTGTGGATGACGGGGATGCCGTCGCCCGCCAGCTGCGTGATGCAGCCAATATTGCCGGCGGCGATCACGTCCGGACGGGTCGCCTTCAGGTTGGCCAGCTTGCGCTCGCGCAACTGCCCGGCGATGTCGGGCTGCACGATGTTGTAGGTGCCGGCGGAACCGCAGCACAGATGCGGCTCCAGCGGCTCGACCACGGTAAACCCCGCCGCCTTGAGCAGCGTCTTGGGTTGCGTGGTGACTTGCTGGCCGTGTTGCAGGCTACAGGCCGAATGGTAGGCCACGCGCAAATCCGGCTTCTCCCGCGTGGGGGCGTAGCCGATGCGGACGAGATACTCGCTCACATCCAGCGTCAGCGCCGAGATTCGTGCGGCAGCGGCGGCGTCAGGCGCGTCGCGGAACACGTAGCCGTAATCCTTCACGGTCGTGCCGCAGCCGGAGGTGTTGACGATGATGGCGTCCAGGCCGTCGCCATCGGCCTCGCGGGTCCAGGTGACGATGTTGGCCCGGGCGCTGGCCATGCCGCGCTCGCGCTGGCCCATGTGATGCGTTAGCGCGCCGCAGCATCCGGCACCCTGCGCGACCACGACCTCGATGCCGAGGCGGGTCAGCAGGCGGATGGTCGCCTCGTTGATCGCGGGGTCCAGCACCTGCTGCGCGCAGCCGGCGAGCAGGGCCACGCGGCCACGGCGCAATCCGATCGCGGGATGCACGCCGGGGCGTTCGGTGGCGCTGGCAGGCAGCAGCCGCGTGGGCGCCAGCTTCAGCATGGCGCGCAGGCGTTTGGCCAACATCCCCTGCCCCGGTATCAGGCCCGCGAATGGGCGGGCCAGGGCGGCGCCACGCAGCGCCAGACGCATCCGGCCGGGATAGGGCAGCACGGCGGCCAGCACCGCGCGCAGGGCACGCTCATGCCAGGGACGGGTGTAGGTCTCCTCGATGTAGTGCCGCGCGTGGTCAACGAGATGCATGTAGTTCACGCCCGAAGGACACGTTGTCATGCAGGACAGGCAGGAGAGGCAGCGATCAACGTGGCGCACCACTTCCTCGGTGGCGGGACGGCCGGATTCCAGCATGTCCTTGATGAGGTAGATGCGCCCGCGCGGGCTGTCTAACTCGTCGCCGAGCAGCACGAAGGTCGGGCAGGTCGCGGTGCACATGCCGCAATGCACGCAGGACCGCAGGACCTTGTTGGAGGAGGCGTTGTCGGCGTCGCGGAGTTGTTCGTCAGTAAAGGAGGTTTGCATCAGATCTCACAGGCCGGCATGGATACGTCCGGGGTTGAGGATTTTACGCGGATCGAACGCGGCTTTGACCCGCTGGCCGATGGCCGACAGGGCGCGCGCCTCGGGCGGCACCACCGCCATCGCGGCACGCAACGGCTCAGGCGCGCGGAACAGCATCCAGGTGCCCCCGCTAGCCCGCGCGGCAGCGGCGACGGCGGCGTGGGCGGCCTCGGTCGCGGGTCCGGCAACCCAGATCAGGCCACCGCCCCAGTCCATGAACCAGGCAGCGCCGAACGCGGCCTCCACGGCTTGCGCCACGGCGGGGCCGGCCGAGGGGCGCACCGATATGCGCCACACGGCCCCTGGCTCCTCCACCATCGGCGCGGCGTCGCGGATCGCGGCCCAGGCGGCTTTGGTGGCGCCGTCGTCGAGGATTTCCACCGCGCCGAACGATGCGAGGTCGGCGCGCAACCGGCCGCTGCGATAGGCCACGGAGGGGGCGAAATCCTCGATCCGCGCCAGCGTCACG
>JANXXW010000504.1 GCA_025350425.1 Rhodospirillales bacterium | reverse complement strand
TCAGACCTTAGAGTCTGTCCGGTAAGTTCATGTGGGATTGCATAGTTTTTTGAGCATGAGACGGATGGAAGCCAGGCGCAGGAAGGCGAGTGCGTTGTAGCTGCAGTTCTCCCAATCCTTGGCGAGCCTGCGGCAGCGATTGAGCCAGGCGATGGTGCGCTCGACTAGCCATCGCTTCGGCAGCACCACGAACCGATGCAGTTCGGACCGTTTGACGATCTCGACCCGCAGTTGACCCATTGCCTGCTTCACGGCGTCGGCAAAACGTGGGCCTTGGTAGCCGGCGTCGGCGTAGAGGCGGATCAGGAATGGGTGCAGGCCGAACAGCGTTGAGATCAGCAAGCCTCCACCGTCACGATCTTGGATATCGGCCGCATGGACAATGGCATGCAACATCAGGCCCTGGGTGTCGACCAGCACATGGCGCTTTTTGCCTTTGATCCTTTTGCCGGCGTCGTAGCCGTTCGGATCGATCGAAGCCCCCCTTTTTCGGTGCTCTTGACGCTTTGACTGTCGATGATGGCGGGTGTCGGGCTGGCCTCGCGCCCGGCCTGCTCGCGGCAGGCGACGTAGAGCGTGTGATGGATACGGTCCAGCGTGCCGCTCCATCGCCACAGGCCCAGGTAGTCGTGCAGCGTGCTGCGCGCCGGTAGGTCCTTCGGCACCGCACGCCACTGGCAGCCAGTGCTCAGCACATACATCAGGTCGTTCACCACCTCCCGCAACGCAACCGTGCGCCGGCGACCACCTCGCTTGCACGGCGGGATAAGCGGCCTGATCAGAACCCACTCGGCATCCGTCAGGTCGCTAGGGTAACGCAGGCGGCTACGGTCATACCGACCGCGGTTCTCATCGGTCCACATCCAACATGGCCAGCAAATCGACGCCGGACATGGCAAATCACAACTGATTCATCTAACCCAGAAACCTGCCGGACGGACACTTAGGGGTGGCTGGAATGTATCGGAATCAGTGGCCGGATTCCGTCGGAATAACCGGCTAGAATAAATGCGCAAGCAGGCCGTCGAACCCGTATTCGGAATCATTAAAAGTGCCATCGGCTTCACGCGCTTCTGCCTTCGCGGACTGGTCAACGCAGCGAGCGAGTGGAGCCTCGCTACACTGGTCTACAACTGCAGGCGCATCGCCCGATTGAAGGCTGCTGAAAGGGCCAAACCCACCCTTTCAGCAGCCTTCAATCTCTCCAGCGGCAACCCGGACCTGACAGGCTGCTAGGCCGGCGGGTCGATATAATCTGCCGCGTTCAGCATCTGCCCCTTGGCTATGAAATCACGGCGAGGGGGTGCGAAGATGTCGATGAGGATATGGCGCCCTTCGCCAATGCCTTCGGTGGTGTGGATGACGGGTGGCGGAATGAGCGTCAGACTGCCCGCTCCGCATCGTATGTGGCGGTCGTCGCGCCATTGATCGGCATCTGAGCCCCAAGGCGCGCGAAGGTGCTGCACGAACTCGCCCTGGATCGCCAGCGAACCCTGCTCAAAATCGACATGACTGTGAGGCGATAACTGGTTGCGGACGCGCGGCCCGTCGTATTCCACCCAGCCGACGCTGATCGTTGCTGATTGGATTTGCTTGGCTCGCGGCATTCCGCGGGAGTTCGGCAAGCGATCGAGTTCGTGGATGCGAACACGGGACAAAGGCTCGCGCGGCTTGAAAGCGGGAGCGATCGGTTGGACCGCAAGCGAATGCCGAAGTGTCTTGGGCACAGGTGTGTCCTTCCACTGGGCTGGAACTGGCGCAAACAAGCGCACGATCCGCCCGGCCGAACGAGCCTGAATGACAGAGCGGCCGGCGGGCACAATGCAGATGGAACGCAGAGGCGCCTCGGTCGTGGCACCCGCGTGTGCGATGGCCGCCCCGCAATCGGGAAGTAGCACGATGTACTCCTCGTCGGAGTCCATCGCGAGTGCATCGGCGTCGGCGGATTCGATCTCGGTCCAAGCTACCAGGAACGAGGTCGCGCGCAGGACGGACGTGCGGCTTCCGCGCTGCGTGGTGGCGGGAGCGTTGCCGGCGAGATCGAATACGAGGTCGAGGGGGGCGGCAGCGTCCATGTTCATGCGCTAGGTCCGTGCCACTGAAGGATGTACAAGCCGGAATCGTAGTCGGTGAGATAGATCAGCCCGTCCTGCGCCACGAACACGTCCGACGAGTGCAACACTTTCTTGCGGCCTCGCATCGGCTCCATCCAGCGCGTCGGCGTGGGCGGCACGAACCAGCCGGTCTCCTCCGGGCGAAACTGGTTGGCGATGTCGAACACGCGCAGCCCAGCGTTCTGGTAGGTGGCGAAGATCGTCGTGGAACTCTGGAACGATCCGGGCCGGTTCTCGTGCAGATTGTGCGGCCCGAAATTGCCGCCCTTGGCGACATAGTCCTGATCAGACGGAATGGGGAAGGTGGCGATCGTCACCGGGTTCTCCGGCGTCCGCACGTCCACCACCCAGATCGGCTTCGCCGGCTCTCTGTCGATCGGCATCACGGCCTCGTCCGCCACCACCACCAAGCCCCGGTCAGGCAACGGCAGCGGGCTGTGCGTGCCGCCCGCGAACGGCGGAGACCAGTTGCGGTGCGAGATTAGCTTCGGCGCCGCTTTGTCCTTGACGTCAATGAGCGTTAGTCCGCCGTTGCGCCATGCGCCGTATGCGACATCACCCGCAACGACCGCGTGGTGCAGCGCTACGCGGCCCGGGAAGTCATTCGTCTCGCCTCCTGCCGCCCACATCCCGGGCAGCCACCAGCGCCCTACCTCCACCGGCCGCGTCGGGTCTGCCATATCGATGATGAGCAGGATGTAGTCGGTGAAGCCGTCCAGCAGCGCCGAGGCGTAAGCGTAGCGGTCGCCCACCCACCAGATGCGATGGATGCCCAGGCCCTCGACTTCCAGAAAACCGATGGCGCGCGGCGTGGCAGGGTTGGAGATGTCGTACACCCGCATGCCGGCGGAGAAATCCTTGCCCCGCGTGCCGAAACGCGCGCCGTACACGCCGCCGATCGAGCGGTCGTAATATTCCTGCGGTGTCATGACGCTCATGAAGTCAAACGCCTCGATCCCGAGCAGCAGGTTGCCATGCGCCTGGAGATGGATCCCCCAGGAGCCCTGATGGATCGGTAGGAAGTTCACCGGCCGCGGGTTCCGCGGGTCGCGCACGTCTGTCACCGTGATGCCGTGGCTTTTGCTGTGGCCGACATAGGCATGGCCGCGCACGACCATCACCTGATCGCTGTGGCCTCGTCCGAGCTGGTCGCTGTGGCCAACGAAGCTGATGTTGCGGGCACTCTCCGCCATAACTGGACTGTCACTCATCGGCGTGCGTCACGTACGCAGGAACGGGCAGCCGCCTTCGGCCAGGGGCCGGAACGCCTTCTCCGCCGGGATCGTAGTCATGAGCTTGTAGTAGTCCCACGGATATTTCGATTCCTCCGGGGATTTCACCTGAAACACAAAGAGCGGGTGCATCTTGCGTCCGTCCACCCGGATCGAGCCCGTGCCGAACAGTGGATCGTTGGTCGGCATCGCCTTCATCTGCTCGACAATACGCTTCCCGTCATGGGTTTTGACAACCGCGACCGCACGCAGATAATGCAGCGTGGCGGCATA
>JANXXW010000450.1 GCA_025350425.1 Rhodospirillales bacterium | reverse complement strand
GCGTGGACTTGCCCGCGCCGCGCGGGATACGTCACGGCGACACTCGCCTTCGCTCCCGGCATCGACGCGATGGTGCAACATGCGGGACCGGAGAGGGTCCTCATCGTTATGGTCGGTGGATGTTGAACAATGCGCGCGGGCCGCATCCTGGCATTCGATGAGGCGGCGATGCTGGGCGATGCCGCCGCTCAGATGCCGATCCTGCTCGCGGTGATGCCGGCCGTGACGAAGCTGTTCGAACGGACAGGCGGCTGCTAGCCTATGATGCCCCATTTCAAAGAGCGACCATCATGGAACAAGTCAACTTCGCCCAATGGCGTTTCACTGGTCCCGCGCCTGCCGCGATGCCGGGTACTGGGGCCACGTTGCGCCAAATACACATCAAAGCCGGCCACGTTGCAGCACGTCATAGCCATCCGCACGAGCAATTCCTGCTTGTGGTGAGCGGCGCCGGCGTCGTTACCTGCGAGGCCGGCACGATCCCGCTTCATCCCGGTACCGCCATCCGTTTCGCCCCCGGCGCATGGCACAGCGCGGAGTTCACCGCCGACACAGTACTCGCCGAGTTCAATCTGGCGGAGACTGCTTAATCTCGAAACCAACCTTCCAGGCCTGATGCGATGACGAGGCAGATGTCGTGGAGTCGCGCTGGAAAGACTTGTTGCGGCGGTCCTGTGACCAAGCCCAGATCCCTTTCGAACGGAAACTACCCCGTTACGCACAGGCTCTGATCCAGTCGGGCCTTAACGCCAGGACAGCAGCGCCCGCTCGATCCGCCCCAGCACCCACGACACCGCCAGCCCGAGCAGCGACAGCACCACGATACCGGCCAGCAGGTTGTCGGTGTCGTAGAGATTGCCGGCCGACAGCACGAACGCGCCGATGCCCTTTTCGGCGCCGATCATCTCGGCGGCCACCAGCAGGATAATCGCGGTCGAGGTGGTGATGCGAAAGCCGCTCAATATGGCCGGCAACGCGCCAGGAAGCACGATTTTGCAAATGATCGCCGCCCGCGACAAGCCGAAACTCTGCCCCATCCGGATCAGTCCGCGCGAGACGCCGTCCACGCCGGCCATGGTGTTGATGACGGTCGGGAAGAACACGCCGAACGCCAGGGTGATGACCTTGCTGCCCTCGCCGATGCCGAACCAGATGATGAACAGCGGTACCAGCGCGATCTTGGGAATTGGGAACAAGGCCGAGACGATCGCCATGCCCGGCGAGCGCGCCAATGTGAACAGCCCAACCGCGAAGCCCAAGGCCAGTCCCGCAACGGTCCCGACCACCCACCCTATCGCGAGGCGTTGCAGCGAGATGCTCAGGTTCAGCCACAGCTCGCCGCTGATGCCGAGGTCGATCAGCGCCCGCACGATCTGAGCCGGTGCGGGCAGGAACTTGGTCGAGACCAGCCCGGCTGACGCCCCCGCCTGCCACAGCAGCACCACCCCGACCAGGGTCGCCACGGAGGCCCACGGCACGTCTCGCGGCGCGAAGCCCCGCGCGCGGAACGGCACCAGTCGCCCAACGGCGTCAAGCATGATCCATCTCCCGGTCTGCCGCCGCCGCGTCCTCGCGGATCAGCCGCCACAGCGAGGCTTCGAGCGCCACCAGATCGGGGTCAGTTGGCCGACGCTCCATGATCGAGCGGTCGATCCGCACGATTTCGCGTACCCGACCAGGCCGGCGGGACAGCACCGCGACCTGATGGCCGAGGCGCACCGCCTCGTTCAGGTTATGCGTGACATAGATCGCGGTGACGCCGCTGCGCGCGATCAGGCTGGCGAACTCGTCCAGCAAAAGGTCCCGTGTCTGGCCGTCGAGCGCCGATAGCGGCTCATCCATCAGCAGCACCGCCGGACGCACCGCGAGTGCCCGCGCGATACCGACGCGCTGGCGCATCCCGCCGGAGAGTTGCTTCGGGAGCGCATCCCGGAACTTGGTGAGCCCCGTCAGCGCGAGGACCTCCGCGATTCGTGCGTTCCTTGCCGGCTTGTCCAGCCGCGTGCCCTCCAACGCCAGCGACACGTTCCCGGCCACGCTCCGCCACGGCAGCAGCGCGAAATCCTGGAACACATAGGTGAGCGGGTTGAGGCAATCGGGCCCGACCGCGCCATCCATCCGCACCGTGCCTGACGTTGCCGCCAACATGCCGCCGAAGATGCCGAGCAGGGTGGATTTGCCGCAGCCGGACGGGCCGACCAGCACCAGCACTTCGCCCGCCTCGGCGGTCAGGCTTATGGCGTCCAGCACGATAAGATCGCTGTAGGCGTGATGGACGCCTTCGACCCGCAACCGCACGGATGAGGCCATGCGCAGTAGGTTCAGTAGCCGGGATAGGGCGAATATCCCAGGTAGCGCGGCTGGTAGGCGTAGTATGGCAGCGGATATGGCGCCGCCATGTAGGCGCGCTGCCATTGCGGCGGCGGCGGCGAATAGCTGGGCAGCACGGGGGTTGGCCGGGCCCGGACCTGTGCTGTGCGCACGACCGGGCGTGGCGGCGGCAGAGGCAACCGCACCGCCGGCCGTGGCTTGGCAACCGCCATCCGCAGCTTGGGCAATTCCATTTTCGGCCTGATCGCGGGCGCGGCTGGGATGCTGGGTAACGGCGCAACGGCGACCGGTGGCGCCATCGCCATCGCCATCACGACGGGCTCGGGGTTGCCCATCCACAACGCCGCGCTCACGCCGGCGGTGCCGATCAGGGCCAGGGCGCCCGCGCCCCAGATCATCATGTTCGAGAGCGTGAAATCCCGCAGCGCCATCGCCGATACTCCCACCCGCAGAGCGGCCAAGCTAGAGACGCCCCGCTGAGTCGCCAAGGCGACAATCGTGGCCGGGTGTATCCGCCGATTACGTCCGCAGCATGGCCGCCCGGACGTCATCCAGCGTCGCGGGGTCGTCGATCGTGGGCGGCGGGTTCGGGTCCTGCCCGTCGGCAATGCGCCGGATGCTGGCGCGCAGGATCTTGCCCGATCGCGTCTTGGGCAGCCGGGCCACCACGCGGGCCAGCTTGAACGCCGCCACCGGCCCGATGCGGTCGCGGACCAGCGCCACCAATTCGGCGGCTATCTCGTGTTCGGGCCGGTCCACGCCCGCCTTCAGCACCACCAAGCCAAGCGGCGCCTGTCCCTTCAACGCGTCGGCCATCCCCACCACGGCGCATTCGGCGACATCGGGATGGCTCGCCAGCACCTCCTCGATCTGGCCGGTGCTGAGCCGGTGGCCGGCCACGTTGATCACGTCGTCGGTGCGGCCCATCACCCACACGTCGCCCTGCTCGTCCACCTCGCCCGCGTCCCCGGTGCGATACCAGCCGGGAAAATCTGTGAGGTAGGCCAGGCGGTAGGCCTCGTCGCTGCCCCACAGGGTGGTGCCGCAGCCCGGCGGCAGCGGCAGGCGAATGGACAGGTTGCCGGAGGTGCCGTGCGGCAGCACCACCCCGGCATCGTCCAGGGCCTCCACCTGGTAGCCCGGCGCGGGCCGCCCGCCCGAGCCGGGCTTGACCGGGAAC
>JANXXW010000445.1 GCA_025350425.1 Rhodospirillales bacterium | reverse complement strand
AAGCTTGAAGCCGCCGCCGCTACCCCATCGGTCACCATCTTTCACGCCGGCACCGAGATTCTTGATGGGCACGTCGTCTCCTCCGGTGGCCGTGTGCTGACCGTTTGCGCCACCGGCCCTGACCTCGCCGCCGCCCGCATCAGCGCTTACGCCGCCATCGCCAAACTCGACTGGCCTGAAGGATTTTGCCGCGCCGATATCGGTTGGCGGGCGCTTTGAGCTAGGATGGTGCGCTGACCTTCGCGAGGTTCCCCATGTCCGACGTTCTGATGGGCCTGCCCCCCGTTCTGTTCACCCCCCAGAAGCAGCCCGCGAAGCCCATCGCGCGCCGCTTCCGGGTCGTCTCCGAGTATGATCCGGCCGGTGACCAGCCGACCGCCATTCGCGAACTTGTGGCCGGCGTCGATGGCGCCGAGCGCGATCAGGTCCTCCTTGGTGTCACCGGCTCGGGCAAGACCTTCACCATGGCCAAGGTTATCGAGGCGGTGCAGAAGCCGACGCTGATCCTCGCGCCCAACAAGACGCTGGCGGCGCAGCTTTATGCCGAGATGAAGTCATTTTTTCCCGACAACGCCGTCGAATACTTTGTCAGCTACTACGACTACTACCAGCCTGAAGCCTATGTTCCGCGCACCGACACCTATATCGAAAAAGATAGTCAGATCAACGAACAAATCGACCGGATGCGCCACGCGGCGACGCAATCGCTACTTGAGCGCAACGATGTCATCATCGTCGCCTCAGTATCATGCATCTACGGTATCGGCTCGGTCGAGACCTACTCGAAGATGGTCGTGAAGCTGGAAATCGGCGGCAGGATCGACCGCGACACGATCGCCAAAGCCTTGGTGGAGCTGCAATATCGCCGCAACGATGTGGCATTCGCGCGCGGTAGCTTCCGGCTGCGAGGCGAAGTGGTGGACATCTATCCCGCGCATTACGAGGACCGCGCCTGGCGCATCAGCCTGTTCGGCGACGAGATCGAGAGCATCAACGAGTTCGATCCGCTGACCGGAGAAGTCACCGGCAAGCTCGAGACCGTCACGGTATACGCCAACAGCCATTACGTGACGCCGCGGCCGACGCTGGCGCAGGCGGTGCAGGACATCAAGGTCGAACTGAAGGAGCGGCTGGCGCAGTTCGTGGCCGAGGGCAAGCTGCTGGAGGCCGAGCGCCTGCAACAGCGCTGCACGTTCGATCTCGAGATGATCGAGACGACCGGTTCCTGCAAAAGCATCGAGAACTATTCGCGTTATCTGTCGGGCCGCAAGCAGGGCCAGCCGCCGCCGACCTTGTTCGAGTATCTGCCGGAGAACGCATTGCTGATCGTGGACGAGAGCCACGTGACGGTGCCGCAGATCGGCGGCATGGAGCGAGGCGACTACGCCCGCAAATCCGTCCTGTCCGAGTTCGGGTTCCGCCTGCCGTCCTGTCTCGACAACCGTCCGCTGAAATTCGAGGAATGGGAGACATTCCGGCCGCTCACGCTGTTCGTCAGCGCGACGCCAGGGCCGTGGGAGATGGAGCGGACGCAGGGCGTGTTCGCCGAGCAGGTGATTCGCCCCACCGGGCTGATCGACCCCATCACGGAAGTGCGCCCCGTTGAGAAGCAGGTGGACGATCTGTTGGCGGAGTGCCGCGTGGTGATCGGGCAGGGCTCGCGCATTTTGATCACCGTGCTCACCAAGCGCATGGCCGAGGATCTGACGGACTACCTGACTGAGCAGGGCATCAAGGTGCGCTACCTGCATTCCGACGTGGATACGCTGGAGCGCATCGAGATCATCCGCGACCTCCGGCTTGGCGTGTTCGACGCGCTGGTGGGCATCAACCTGCTGCGCGAGGGGCTGGACATTCCCGAATGCGCGCTGGTGGCCATCCTGGATGCCGACAAGGAAGGCTTCCTACGGTCCAAGACGAGCCTCGTGCAGACCATCGGCCGTGCCGCGCGCAACGTTGACGGCCGCGTCATCCTGTACGCCGACCGGATGACCGAGAGCCTGCGGTTCGCCATCGAGGAGACCGAGCGCCGCCGGAACCGGCAACGGACCTGGAACGAGGACCACGGCATCACGCCGCAATCGGTGAAGAACAAGATCGGCCGCGTGCTGGAAAGCGTGTTCGAGCAGGATTACGTGACGGTCGCGCCGATCAAGAACAGCAAGACTACCGACTTCGTCGGAAAAGACCTGAAATCCTCCATTGCGGAAATGGAGAAGCGGATGCGGGCCGCCGCCGCCGATCTGGAGTTCGAGGAGGCGGGACGGATGCGCGACGAGATCCGCCGGCTGGAGGCGCTGGACCTGGGACTGGCGCCGCCGCCAGTGGCGTCGGCCTCGTTGCGGCCGAAGAAGGACCGCACGCCAGAACCCCTGGGACCGGGCGGCGGAGGCTACGACCCGGCCAAGCGGCGCGGCGGTTTCAAGTCACGACGGGGATAGCCGTCAGGCCGGCCCCTAGGTCGCCTTTGTGAGCAGGCCCTGCATCAAACCAGGGTCCTTTCACGGCCCCGCATGACGCAAGTGTCACCTATGCGCCACGGTGACGTTCGGCGGCGTGGCCCATCTTGGGAGAAATATTGGTGTGGCGAAATAGTCGCCAGCACCGTTCGCCCACGATGCATCCGTTCCGACCCAGTTACACTTGGAGTCTCCCATGACCGAGCCGGTTTCCAAATCAACTTCCCGCCGCACGACGCTGCGCCGCACTGCCCTGGCGGCGGTGCTGCTCGGTGGCACCGCGCTGGCCGGCTTCGCTGCGATCCACGGAACACAGGCGGTCGCTGACACGCTGTCGGTGAACCAAAATGCCGTCGCCGAGCAGAGCCAGCCTGCTGCGTTGGCGCGCACCCTGCCCGATTTTGTCGCTCTGGTAAGCCGGGTGAAGCCGGCGGTGGTGTCCATCACGACAGAGATGACGAGCATGCCGGCGTCCGAGCAGGACGCGGAAGATATCCCGTTCGGGATGCCCTCGCCGCAGCGCCAGCAACGCCTGGTCGAGGCACGCGGCTCGGGGTTCCTGGTCGATGCCGACGGCACGATCGTGACCAACAACCATGTGATCGAGAACGCCCGCTCCGTCAGCGTGCAGCTGGACGATGGCACCATTCTGCCGGCCAAGGTGATCGGCCGGGACAAGCGCAGCGACCTCGCCGTGTTGAAGGTAGATGCTCACCGTGCGCTGCCCTTCGTCGATCTCGGCGACAGCGCGAAGGTACGGCCGGGCGAATGGGTGGTGGCAATGGGCAACCCGTTCGGGCTCGGTGGCACGGTAACCGCCGGCATCGTATCCGCCAGCGGGCGGGATATCCATTCCGGGCCGTATGACAACTACATCCAGGTCGACGCGCCGATCAACCGGGGCAACTCGGGTGGGCCGCTGTTCACCCAGGACGGCCACGTCGTCGGCGTGAACACGGCCATCCTGTCTCCGTCGGGCGGCAGCGTGGGAATCGGGTTCGCCATACCTTCCGACATGGTGCGCACCATCGTGTCGCAGTTGGAGCACGGCGGCCACGTGACACGGGGCTATCTCGGCGTCGCGTCGCAGCCGGTCACGCCCGACATGGCTCGGGCACTCCAGCTTCCGGTTGGACATGGCGGGGCGCTGGTCGCCGGTGTGGAAGCAAACTCCCCGGCAGCCAAGGCAGGATTGCTGCCTGGTGACGTGATCTCGGCGGTGGACGGTCAGGCGGTCGAGAGCCCGCGCGATCTGGCGCTCGATGTCTCGTCGTTGAAGCCCGGAGTCGATACCGTTCTTTCCGTGCTACGCGACGGTGCCGCGCGGACCGTGAACGTGGCGGTCAGCGAATTGCCGAGCGACCGCGTCGTATCGCGCGACGAGGGCAACGGTGGGGACACGCACGGCAAGAGCATCGGCTTGGCGCTGGCTCCGCTCTCGTCCGATATGCGCGGACGGCTCAATCTGCCCAACGACGCCAAGGGTGCGGTGGTGGCGCAGGTGCAGCCGGGTTCGCCCGCGCAGGCGTCCGGCCTGCGTCAGGGTGACGTGATCGTTGGCGTGGGTACCAAGGCCGTGAACTCGCCCGAGGACGCGGTGAGTGCGATCCGGCAGTCCACCAATGCGGGACGCACCGTGGCGTTGCGCGTGCTGAGGGACGGGCACACCGCTTTCGTTGCGGTAGACCCGGCCAGCAACAACGGCGGCGCCGGTCAGGGTAACGACCAGCCCGACAGCGAAGGCTAGGCTTCAGGCATGACCGACCGGACCATCGCCGGAGCAATCCGGCGTGATTCGGCCGGTGGTGCGGACCACGGCGGCCAAAAGACGGAGCGCATCGGGACCGCCTTGATCAGACAGTCTGCCGTTCTCCATCTCACCGGCGAGAATTTCGGCATGGCCGGCGATAGTTTCGGCGGCCCGCCGCATCGCCTCCCGCGAAAGGGCAAGTTGGAGGTCTTCGGATAGAGTATTCCAGTCGGGGAGCATGCTCGTCCCTGTCCGGCCCTTTTGGCTTCATATTTGCGCCGCGGACGCCCGAACTCGCGGTCAGCGGCATAATGGGACAAAACAGTTAACAACACGTTTCCGCGCGGGTCAGGCGGTGAAGCTGACTCTCACCTGGGTCAAATATTCGAATTGGACCATCACCTCGCATGGCCCGTCCAGCCAGACGGGTGGGCAAACACTGCCCAGCATGCAGACCTGGCCGGCGCGTAGGCCACCAAACGCTGCGGCCTCGCGGGACGATGCCAGCCAAGCGAGCGCGGCCATGGGGTGGCCCAGCAAATCGCGCGCACGGCCTTGGCCACGGGTTTCGGAGCCCACCATCAGGCGGCCGGCAAAGCCCGGGAGATCGTAGCGGCGCCACTCCCCCGGCTCACCCAGCACGGCGGCTGCATGATACATTTGGTCGGCGATCAGCGTCGGCGTGCCCGGCGAATCGGGATAGCGATTCTCCACGATCTCGATTGCCGCGAATAATTCTGCAACGCCCTCGGCTGCCTGCTCGGGCGTGCAGGGGCCAGGCTGAAAATCGCGGGCGAGGCGCACGCCGATCTCGCATTCCACGCCAGGGTTACGAAACCCGGCGTAGGACAGAGACACTCCGCTCTCGTGCAGCCCTGCGGCGGGCATGAAGCCGGCGATCGGGCCAGACACGCCGAGATAGTCCCGCATCGCTTGTGCGGTGGCGCCGATCTTGAACCCGGCGGGTGGTACCGCGCCCATCCGACGCGCGAGCGCAAGTTGCACCGCGATCCCCTCCGCCTCATCGCGCGGCGCAACGGCTGGATCCAGCGGGCCAGGATCGAGCGGCCCACGTGCGGCGAGCAGCGCCTCGGCGGCGGGGGAGGGGTCGAAGCTCACGGCTTCCGGGCTAGCTCGTATAACGCCACGGTAGCAGCCGCTGACACGTTGAGGCTGTCCAGCGCGGCGGCGCGAACGCCGGGCATGTGAATGCCGGCGATCTCGTCACAGGTGTCGCGGGTCAGCCGGCGCAGGCCTTCGCCCTCGCTGCCGAGAACGATGACGACCCGTCGTTCTGCCAGTGCGCTGCCGGACAGCGGCGTGCCTCCCGCGTCGAGCCCGATGCACCAGCAGCCGGCGGCCTTGAGCGCGATCAGGGTGCGGGCGATGTTGACGGCGCGGAGCAGCGGCACCGTCTCGAGTGCGCCTGAAGCAGCCTTGGCGAGCGCGCCGGTTTCCTCCGGCGCGTTGCGTTCCTGGGTGATCACGGCGGCGGCTCCGAACACTGCGGCCGAGCGTAGGATCGCGCCAACATTGCGGGGGTCCGCGACCTGGTCCAGCACCAGCACCGGGCCGGGCCGTTCCAGCACCTGGACGAGCGAAGGCGAGGCCAGCGGGTCGGCAAGCAGCGCCGCGCCCTGATGCACCGCAT
Organism: Rhodospirillales bacterium; assembly: GCA_025350425.1. Classification (GTDB taxonomy): domain Bacteria; phylum Pseudomonadota; class Alphaproteobacteria; order Acetobacterales; family Acetobacteraceae; genus JANXTF01. The sequence goes on along the minus strand of JANXXW010000445.1, from coordinate 1,323 downwards.
CGCGGCCGAGCAGATGGTCGATGCGTGCGCGCTCGGTGCGCTCGACGGGAATGGGCCAGGGCTTCGGCATTCGTGCGGCGATGGCCGTCTCCGCCTCCTCCGTCAGCAACAGCCGGCGCAGGCGCCGCTGCGGGTTGGCGAGGGCAGCGGCGATGGCATGGTGGCCATACAGCCAGACGGTGCCGCGCGGTGCCTCAGGCGTGGAGCGGGGCTGGGATCGCGCACCTGCGTCAACCCGGGGCGGACGGGACGAGTCCGGCCGCGACGTCATGGGCCGCGACGTCGTGGGCCGGGGCGTGTCGGACCGGGGCGTGTCGGGCCGAGGAGCCTCAGGACGCGGAGCGATCGAAAGCCGGGTGGCGCTCGGCTTTACCTCCAGCCGTTCCTCTCGCCCCCCCTTGGACCGCTGGTCGCGGCCTGGCACGCGGGATCCGCCAAAATTGGGCTTCCCGTCGCGGCCGACGCTTGGACCGTTGCTGGAGGGACGACGTGGTCCACCGCTGGAGGGGCGGGGACCAGAACTTCTGTCATGAGGCGGCTTCATGCGCGTCCGTATATCCGGGGCGGTCCCCGCCGACAAATGCCTAGCGCCAGAAGATTGACATATCACCCGTCAAAGCGGTAGTGCCGCCCCTCGGTCGGAGGGGTGCCCGAGTGGCTAAAGGGGGCGGACTGTAAATCCGCTGCTGTAATGGCTACGTTGGTTCGAATCCAACCCCCTCCACCAACCGATCTTCATACCGTCTCGGCGAACACCACGCGTCGTCTAGCGGTTGCCATAACGGGCACCGCCGCATAGGCGTCCTTCGAGGCTTCGGTGATGGTGACGCCGGCGTGGCGCGGCATCAGCGCACGGCCGGTTCGCTCCCATACGCGGGCGCTCCGCAGGATAAGGCGCAGGCTCGTGGGCGGCACGAAAAGCGCAGTATCCCGCCGCTCGACGCGAAACATGGCTGAGGTGAGCAGGCGGCCGATCTGGCTCGGCGAGTATGGCTGTCCCTGTCCGAACGGCGTGCTGTCCACATGCGCCCACATGCCGCGCCGGTTGGCGGCAACGACCATGAGCCGGCCATCGTCCTTCAACACCCGCCATAGCTCGCGCAGGAGGCGGCGTGCGTTTTCGGCGGCCTCCAGGCCATGCACCAGGAGCACACGGTCGAACGACAGGTCGGCGAACGGCAGTGCGTCTTCCTCGCCGCAACAAGAGAGGTTGGGCGAACCCGCCGGCCAGCGTGCCGCGCCGATCTGGGCGGGGGTGAGCAGCACGCAGCGCCGCGCGCTCTCGCGCCATAAACGCAGGTAGGGCACGGGGTAGCCGAGACC
>JANXXW010000434.1 GCA_025350425.1 Rhodospirillales bacterium | reverse complement strand
GCTCCACCTTCCAGGCCGCGACCGCCTCACCCGTGAGCCACATCGTCAGGCTGCCACGCTGACACAGCGAAGCATCGTACGCCGCTGAGTTAGTGACCGTATGCTTCCGCTTTGGGATGTGGCGGCGGCGGCGATGCTGGTTCACCTTGAACGGCCAAGGTAGGCATCCAGCGATCAGAGAGGGGGCGATCGTCCCACGTGGCCCCGCCTGCAGCATCACCGGCGGTGTCCATGCAACAATATTGTTCAGGCTTCAACAATCGAGATCGGTGCTGTCGGACGGGTGTAAATGACGGCCCCGCACAATGGCCTGGGTGGCTCGCGGCGTAATGTGAGAGGTCCAAAAACTCGCGCGTCGAAAGGCCTGGTATGCCGGGATGTCATGCCCACGTGATTAACATGGTGAAATTATTGGTCTGGTATGACGGCGCCTGCCCACTTTGCCGACGAGAAATCGCGCTGATGCGAAAGCTCGACCAAAAGCACGCAATCACCTTTTTGGACGTCGCGCTCGACGATACGGTTTGTCCGATCGATCGTGCTGAGTTGCTAACCCGCTTTCATGCTTTCGAGGATGGCCAAATCCTTTCCGGTGCGGCCGCCTTCGCCGCCATGTGGCGCTCCATTCCGCTGCTCAGGCCGGTGGGCCTCGCTGCCCGGAACCGCTTTGTACTGGGGATCCTGGACGGGCTTTATCGGGCGTTTCTCCACGCGCGTCCTCGTTTCCAATCGATGGCACGGTGGCTAGAAAAGCGAAGAGCATCTTGACGCCGTCACACGACATCAGTCTGGATGAAGGCTCGAGATGACCATGAGCATGGTCCGGGGGGCGGTGGGCTGCGGCCGAGTTCGTGGGTCCGTCGAGCTTGTGCTCTGGGCCTACACATCATTCCGGACGTTGAACGCGATGGGCATCGACGATCTGGTGGTGACGAACGTGTTCACCGACCGGCACTGTTACCTGCATGTTCAGTCGGTGTGGAACGGCGCTAATCGCCGGTGCCTGCCTGTGTTCGCGTGAGGCAGTGAGATCTACACCGACTGATCCCTACTTCCCTGCCGCCAGTGCCGGCCAAGCCATAGCTCGCGCACGCACCGGCGGTGACGCGACTGAGGTGAAGGTGGCTATTGACGCGCTGAATCGCTTGCTGGAGCCTGGACGCTCAGTCTGAGTTCGCGTCGCCTGAATCCATTTCGGGCTGGGCTTGCTGCGCCCGTCCTGCCGATCCTTGAAATACGACAGCGGCGCCAAACAAGACGCGGAGGCTTTTCCACCGTCTCCCCGTTTCGCGCCCGCCTTCCCAATACGCCTCTGGCGCGTGGAGGTATGGCGGCCGCGGTGGTCCCGACTTCACGAGGCCAGACCCCTCGAGACGCGCGCGCGCGATTGGAACGTTGTAGTCTACAAAATTCTCTAGTTTTCCATCTGGGAACATCGCCGACTGCGCCCAGGCCATCCGTTCGCAGATCAAGTCGGCACGATTATAATCGCCTCCTGCAACGGCCTGTGCGAGCGCTGCTAAAGGTTCAGGTCCGTCGGCGACATTGCCGCTCCAGCACGCGGTCGCCTCCTCTGGGAACGCGCGTGCGAGAGCGGCCCATTGTGAGTCGACCGGTAAAACTCGCATGCGCCCGCCAACGGCGCGTAGGTCATCGGCGATCGCGGGGCCACCGATATGCTTTGTTGCCACGATTTCGGGAATATGGCTGAGTTCTGCGTAGGTTTGGGTTGTGATCTTGGTTTTGAAGGCGAACTGGTTGTCGTAGATAATCAGAGCAACGCCCGGCAACGCCTCGGCCACATCCTGGTAGAAACGGACGATGTCGCGGGGATCGAGAGACATCCACATCGGACGGCCCAAGAACAGGCCCGTGGCCCCGAGCGCGACCAGTGCGCGGCCGCGCGCGATCGTGTCGCGGGTGTTCAGCGTCGTGGCACCTGCAAAGATACGGCAGTGCGGGCCAACGGTCTGCACGAGGCAATCGGTGAATGCCTGGTGCTCCTCCCAGGTGAGCGTCGCACCTTCGCCAAACGAGCCGCCGGTCAGGAGGATGCTTACACCACCGGCCACGATCATCTCGGCCATCCGCGCGGTCTCATTGAGGTCCACCGACTGCGTGCAAGACCAGTGATCGGCATCCGGCGTGGCGGGCGTCGGCAGCATGCCGAGAACGCCGGTGATCTCATCCGCCGTTAGAAGCGTAGACTGCTTAGACATCGTGAACACTCCTTGGAGTTTGCTACGTCGGTGACGACGGAGCAGGCGACATGGGAACCATGAACGCCACAAGCCAATCGGCCACCAAGATGGGAGTGGCAGCTTCGGCGGCCTCAGCCACCACCCGCAATTCAAGGCGTATCATGCCGGGCCGGTCTACGCGTAGTGCCTTGAGGCTGATCTGGCCGCGCACATCCTCTCCCACGCGTAGCGCACCGGGTATGCGGATACGATCGTAGCCGTAGTTGAGCGGCGTTGCCGGATCCGGCAGCCACAGCGCCACGGCCTGAAGCCACGCGCCGAAACGCGCCATGAGCAGCGACGCCTGCACAATCGTGCCACCGAACGAGGCGGCGTGCGCGCGATCCGGATCGGTGTGAATCCATAGCTCCTCGCCGGTTATAGCGGCATAGGCGTTCACTGTGGCCTGGTCGAACCGCTCCCATGCCGTTACTGCGGCAGGGGCACCGACGCGGTCTCGCAAGAGCTCCAGTTCAGGTGGGTTTGTAAGCATTCGGCACTGTCCAGCCATTGGCGTAAGGCACGAAGCTGACAATACGGCGATAGACTGTGCTGGCCACACCTTGCAGCAACGGGATTGTGTAGCCGTTCTCGGTCGCCCACTGATTGAATGCGCGATAGCCTGCGACCCGCTTGGCCTCATCGGTTTCGATGAATAACGGATCCAGCCGCTCGGAAATATCGGGACTCTTCCAGGCAGCGAACGGGAATTTTGGGTTGAGCAGGTAACCGCTATACAGCTCGGGATCGCCGGTCATGTTGCCCCAGCGATAGATCGTGGCTTCTGGCAACGTACCAGCTCGCAGGCGCTCCTGATACTGCACGAACTCGATCGTCTCCACCTTCGCGCGTAGACCGACGCGAGCCCACATCTGCGCGATCACACGGCTGATGTCGAAGTCGCCGGGAAAGGTGCCGTTGGTGGTGTAGAGCGTGATCTCCGCAGGTTTGTCGGGGCTGAAACCAGCTTCCTTCATTAGCGCTGCCGCCATCGCCGGGTCGTAGGGGAACACGAAATCAGCAGGATAACCCGGCGTGCCATGGGCGGCAGGCACCGAGATCGGTTTTGCTTTGGCCCCGAAAAGCGCGCGGCTGATTGCCTCCTTATCGATCGCGTGATGCGCGGCTAGCCGCACGCGCTTGTCGGTAAAAGCTCCTGTATTGGCAATCTGGAACAGGTAGATATCGGTGAACGGCTCCACGCTGGCGCGCAGCTGGGCATCCTGGCTAAGCCGCGTCGCCTCGCGGACCGGAATTTCAGCCGCAAGTCCGACCCTGCGGCTTTCGATCGCGGCGATCCGGCTGGATACATCGCCGAGGATCTCAAAAGTCACCTGACGGTAGGCGGGCTTGCCGCCCCAGTGGTCGTCGAACGCGTCGAGCACGATGCGCGCGTTCTGCTGGTAGCTGGCGAGCTTGTAGGGGCCCGAGCCAATTGGCTTTGCAATAAATTTGTCATGGCCCACCGCCGTCATGTATTTTCGTGGCACGACGAAGCTGGCCAGAAAGGCCAGCCAGGGTATCGCTGACGGCATCGGCGCACTGAAATGCATCACCGCGTGGGTCGGCGATACCACCTCTATATCCGACACGCGACGCCAGATGCCGGACAAGTCGAGTTTTTCGGCTCGCGGACGCTCGAAGAAGGTGAATCGCAGATCTTCCGCGGTCAGCCGGTCACCGTTGTGAAACGCTACGTCGTCCCTGAGCGACAGATCGAGCATCAGGCCGTCTGCAGACGTCTGCCAAGCGGTGACCAGGGCTGGGCTGAGTTTTAGGTCTGGGCTGTAGGTGAGTGGTTGGTCGAATACGCATTTGAATATCGAGTGTCCGACCACATGGGTGCGCAGGTTTGGGTCCCAGACCGGCACATCGCCGGGATACGCGATCGACAGGTTGTCCGCAGACTGTGCGAAGCCTTTGCCGGGCAGAAGGCTGGCCATGCCGCCTCCGGCAAGTAGGCGGGCCATCATGCGGCGGGTCACGTTCGGGCTCATACGGGCGCTCCTTTGGCGGCGTAGCGCCAGGCGACGATGGGAGGACGGTCGACAGGCTGGGGCGGATCGGGCGGACAGGCCGCTAGCAGCATACGAGTGTAGCTGGAGGCTGGGTTTGCAAACAACTCCGTAACGGACGCCATCTCCATCATCCGGCCGCCTTGCAGAACCATGACGCGGTCGCACAGGTAGCGTACGACCGACAGATCGTGGCTGATCAGCACGATGGCGACGCCGGTATCTTCACGCAGCTTCAGCAGCAGGTTCAGCAACTGCGCCTGCACGGACACGTCGAGGCCAGAGACGATCTCATCGGCCAGCAGGATGCGGGGCGTGGCACATAGCGCGCGGGCGATGTTCACCCTCTGCCGCTGCCCACCGGAGAGCTGGAACGGATAGCGGCCTGCGAGTTCCATCGACAGGCCAGTGGCGCGCAGCAACTCGCTTGCTCGGGTCCAGCGGGCTGCTGTGGTGGCATGTGTGGGCTCCATCGCCTGGGTCAGCAAGTCAGCCACCGTCCGGCGCGGGTTCAGCGCGGATTGCGAGTTTTGGAATACCATTTGCAACGCTGCCCGGCGGCGCTGGTCGTGAGCGGACGTCGTGATGTCTATCCCGTCCAACTCGATTTGCCCTGATGTCGGCCGCTCTAGTCCGACCAGCAGGCGCGCCAGGGTGCTCTTGCCACTGCCGCTTTCGCCGACGATCCCAATGATCTCGCCGGGTGCGACCTCGAGGTCCAGCGGCTCCAGGGCAATTGTTGCGGCTCTCCCCCAGCCGCCGCCGTAAGTCTTGCCGAGGCCGGATACGCGAAGAACCGTCGCATTGCGGGCGCGCGAAGCGGGCAGGGGAGCGGCGTCCGGATCTGAGAAGCCTTCGGTACAGGCGGTGCTGCACGCGACCTTATGCGCCGGTCCGACCATGCGCCAAACCGAGTGCGCGCCTGCGCAAGCGGGGTCCGCAACCGGGCAACGGCTGGCGAAGCGGCATCCGGCCATACTGGCGAAGGCGAGCGGGCCCGGCATTGTGTCGGGTAGGGACACCAGCATGCGGCGTGGCCCGGTTAGGCGGGGGTTCGCTGCGAGCAGAGTGCGGGTGTAAGGGTGCGCGGGGGCCGCGAACAGGTCGGCTGCCGGGCCACGTTCAATCAGATCTCCAGCGTACATCACTATCGCCTCGTCGCACATGTCGCGCGCCAGACGAAGATCATGCGTGATGAACAGCACCGCGGTGCCATGTGCTTGCTGCAGGCGGCGCAGCAGGGCCATTATCGTGGCCTGGGTCGTGACATCCAGCGCCGTTGTCGGCTCGTCGGCCACCACCAAAGCCGGGCCTGACGCAAAGGCCAGCGCAATCAGCACACGCTGGCATTCGCCGCCTGAGAGCTGGTGGGGGTAGCGCCGCAGCACGCTGCCAGGGTCGCGCAGCCCGACCTCGGCCAACGCGTCCATGGCGCGGCGTTTATGCTGGATGCGTGGTATCCTGATGCGGGCGAGGTGCTGGTACCACTGCCAGCCGATGGTTCGCACCGGATCAAGTGCCGCGGTCGGTTCCTGCGGAATGAAAGTGATGCGCCGCCCGAGCAGCGCGCGTATTGCCGGAGCCGGCTGAGCCAGAAGGTCAAGCCCGTCAAAAGTCATCGTGCCTGCGGTGACACGAAAGCCATCGGGCAGCAGGCGAGCGATAAGCCGACCCAGCATGCTTTTGCCGGCACCGGACTCACCCACCACTCCCAGGATTTGCCCGGCTTCGAGGTCTAGGGAAACACCGCGTAGGAGATCTACATCGGTGCCGCCGAGCCGTGCGGTGAGCGTTATGTCATGAAGGGAAAGAACCGTCACGACCGCCCCAGCAAGCGTGGGTCATGGCGCCGGCGCAGCCCGTCACCAAGAAGGTTAAAGCCGATGACGGTGGCTACAATCACGCCGATCGGGGCTAGGATCGTCCAGGGCGCTGATACCATGCTGGTGCGGGCATCCGCGATCATTTGGCCCCATGCGGGTACATCAGCCGGCACACTCATGCCGACGAAGGACAGTACCGCCTCAACGCGTACGGCAATCCCCATTTCGAGTGCCACGAGTGTAATCAGCGTGGGAAGGATGCCTGGCACAATCTCGCGCCAGATAATGCGCAGGCCGCCGAACCCCAGCAGGCGTGCCGCCGAGACGTAGTCTTGTCGACGGATCACCATCACCTCGGCCCGCAGCACACGACAAAACCGCGTCCAGTCGACAAGCACGATCGCCAGTATAACGTTGCTGAGACCGGTCCCCAGCGCCACCACGAGGAGTAGCGACAGCACGACCGGCGGGAACGACATCCACAAATCGACCAGACGCGAAATTACCCAGTCGACCGGTCCGCCGAGCGCGCCGGCGAGCAGGCCGAGAATGGCACCCATCACCGTGGCCCCGGCCGTCGCACCTACCGCCACCGCCAGGGCGACGCGCGCGCCCCAGACCAAGCGCGACAGCACGTCACGCCCGAGGCCATCGGTGCCGAGCCAGTGCAGCGGGACGCCGCTGGCGTCAGGCGGTGATAAGATCGCCAGCAGGTCCATGTCGTTGGGAGGCGCAGGCGCGATCCATGGCGCCAAAGCGGCCACCACGATGAGCGTTGTCACGAGGACGACGCCAAGCCATCCCTGCAAAGGCAGACGGGGCCGAGGCAGACGGGGCCGAGCCGGGCCCATGCGCGGCGCGGGTGCCACGGCGCTCACCTTGAGCGCAGTCGGGGATTGAGGGCTACCGTCGCGATGTCCACC
>JANXXW010000425.1 GCA_025350425.1 Rhodospirillales bacterium | reverse complement strand
TCGGCGAGCATGGGGCCGACGCCGAAGCAGAAGGGGTCGCCGGACGCAAGGGCCACGACCGGGGCCGGCCGGCGGGCCAGGATGTCCGGCAACGCGGCGGCGATCGGGTTCGGCCACGCCATCCGCTCGCCGGCAATGAGCGCGTCAGCCAAGGCGAGGTGGCGGCGGCCCCCGACCACCAACGCGGCGCCCGCGAGCAGCGCGCGGGCCTGGGCAGTGAGGCCGGCGGCGCCATCCTCGCCGATGCCGAGGATGGACAGCCAGGGCGGGGTGTCGTTCAAGGCTCGTCCATACAAACGGAGGACGCCACTTGCCACGCGTGCTGATTTTGGGCGGCACCACGGAGGCATCGGCCATCGCCGAGGCACTGGCGCAAGACGCGCGTTTCTCGCCGATGCTGTCGTTCGCCGGCACCACGCGAGCGCCGCGTCCGCCGCCTATCCCGTGGCGCGTCGGGGGCTTCGGGGGCATCGCTGCCCTGGCGGATTTCCTGCGGCGAGAGGCGTTCGCTCTGTTGCTGGACGCCACCCACCCGTTCGCCGCGCAGATGAAACGCCACGCCGCCGCCGCCGCGTCGCTGGCCGGCGTGCCGGTGCTCGGCGTGCTGCGCCCGGGCTGGAAAGCCACGCCCGGCGACCGCTGGACGATGGTGGCCGATATGGCCGAGGCCGTCCGCGCGCTTGGCGCCGCACCACGCCGCGTGCTGCTCACCATCGGCCAGAAGGAACTCGGCGGGTTCCAGGCTGCCCCCTGGCATGACTATGTCGTGCGGAGCGTCGATCCGCCGGACGCCGCCTCGCTGCCAGCCAATGCGGTGGTGATCGCCGCGCGCGGGCCATTCCGCGAGAGCGATGAACTGGTGTTGCTGACCGAGCGGCGCATCGAGGTCATCGTGACCAAGAACTCCGGCGGCACAGCGACCGGGGCCAAGCTCGCGGCGGCGCGGCGGCTTGGCCTGGAGGTGGTGATGGTGGCCCGTCCGCCACCGCCCGAAATGCCGACCGTGGACGGGGGCGGGGCCGCGTTGCGTTGGTTGGAGGATCATGCCGCGACCCCGCGCGGGGTATAGAGCCAGGGCCGCGCACCCACGCGGGCGATCAGCCGGGTTTCCGGCGAGCCGATCAGCACCAGGGTCCGCATATCGGCCAGTGCCGGGTCGGCTGCGGCGAGCGTGGTGATTTCGATGCTCTCGTCCGGGCGGCCGATGGCGGTGGCAAAGACGACCAGAGTTGTGGATGCCAGGATGCCCCGCAATTCCGCCAGGGCCGCACCGAGTTGCTCCGGGCGTGCACGGGAACGGGCGTTATAGAGCGCGATGACGAAGCCGGCCGAGGCGGCGGCGGTGAGGCGGCGCAGCACCACGGGCCAGGGCTTCAGGTTGTCGGACAGTGAGATGGCACAGAAATCATGGCCCAGCGGCGCTCCCAGCCGTGCGGCGGCGGCCAGCATCGCGGTGATGCCGGGCAGTACCGTGACGTCCAGCGCGCGCCATGCTGCGGGACCGACCTCGATCGCCTCGAACATCGCGCTGGCCATGGCGAACACGCCGGGGTCGCCGCCCGAGACCACGGCCACATCGCGTCCCTGTTCGGCCAGGCCGAGCGCCAAGCGGGCGCGGTCCAGTTCCACGCGGTTGTCCGAGGCGTGGCGCACCTGGCCCGCGCGCACGGCCACGCGATTGAGATAGGTGACGTAGCCGACCAGATCGGTGGCTTGCGCGAGCGCGTCCGTGGCATCCGGGGTCAGCATCCCCGGCGCGCCTGGCCCGAGCCCCAGCACGACCAGCCGCCCGCTCATCTTGGCCCGCGGCGGCCGGGGATCAGCACCAGCGCGAAATACGGCACCCGGTCCTTCGCCACTTCGGCCAGGGGACGCACAATCTCATCGGCCATCGTGCCGCGCTCGACATAGACCGCGCGCCCGGTCAGTCCGGCCCGCTCCACTGCCGCGCGCACTTTGGGGAGGTTGCGGCCGAGCTTCATGATCACGGCAGCGTCGCAGGCGGCCAGGCGCGTCACCAGATCGTCCTCGTCCATGGTGGCGGGCAGCACGGCCAGCACGTCGTCGCCGTGGGTCATCGGCAGTCCCGCGCGCGTCCAGCAGCCGCTCATGCCGGTCACGCCAGGCACGATCTCGCTGCGGTAGTCTGCGCCGAGGCGGTCGAACAGATACATGGCCGAGCCGTAGAAGAACGGGTCGCCCTCGCACAGCAGCGCCACGTCCCGCCCCGCATCGAGCCGGGTGGCGAGGGTGCGCGCAGTGGCTTCGTAGAAGCCGCCCATCTCGGCGAGGTAGCGGGGGTCGCGCACGTCAAGCTCGGTGGTGAACGGGTATTCGAAGGCGAGTTCCTCCGTCTCGGCGCCCACATGCGCGGCGGCGATGGAGCGCGCGTGACCCGGTCGGCCGCGCTTGCGGAAGAAGGCGACCACCGGGGATGTGGCGATCACGCGGGCGGCCTTCAGCGTCATCAACTCCGGGTCGCCTGGGCCGACGCCCACGACATGCAGCGTGCCGGTCACACCTCCGCCTCGCTGGCGAGAGCGTTGACGGCCGCCACTGTCATGCCGCTGCCGCCGCGCCGTCCGTGCAAGGTGAGGAACGGCAGCCCGCCATAGGCCGCCAGCGCCGCCTTGGACTCGGCAGCGCCCACGAACCCCACCGGCAGGCCGATCACTGCTGCCGGACGGGGCGCGCCCGCGTCGAGCAACTCGAGCAGATGGAACAATGCCGTGGGCGCGTTGCCGATGGCGACCAGCGCGCCTTCCAGCCGCGCGCCCCACAAATCGAGCGCCGCCGCCGAGCGGGTGTTGCCGATCCGGGCGGCCAGCGCGGGTACTGCGGGGTCGTCGAGCAGGCAGATCACCTCGTTGCCGGCCGGCAGTCGAGCGCGGGTGATGCCGTGCGCGACCATCTTGGCATCGCACAGGATCGGCCGCCCGGCGAGCAACGCGGCCCGTGCCGCCGTGGCGAAATCCGGCGAAAATGCAAGATCGCGGCCGATCTCGACCATGCCGCAGGCGTGGATGACGCGCACCGCCACGCGGGCCTCGGCCGGTGAGAGGTGCGCGAGATCTGCCTCGGCGCGGATGGTGGCGAAGGAGCGCACGTAGATAGCGGCTCCGTTATGCTCGTAATCGTAGGTCATTGGAGCGCCAGTATCGCCTCGGCGATGGTGAGATGGTGGTGCGGCGCAGCGGAGTCGCGCAGCAGGGTGTAGGTGCCGTCTTCACCCACGAGCGTCGTCGTCGCGGCGCGCGGACGGCCACAGCCTTTGACGCACCCGGATAGGTGGATGCGCTGAGCCAGGCCGGCGCGTGCCAGAAGGGCCGCGTCGGCGCGCGTGTCCACGCTGGCGCTGGCGCAGCCGGGACGGCCGATGCAGGCGGAGATCGCCAGTGCCGGGTCGGTGGGATCGGCGATGCACCCGGCGGGCACGGACGCCATGTGCGTGATGCCGGGCAATAGGATGACGCGCCAGGGCGTAAGGCGCAGCGTGCCGTCTCCGTCCCGCTGGGCGATGTCGGCGAGGGTGGCCAGTGCAGACGCCTCGATCTGCCCGACCGCGAGCCCGAAAGCGCCAGGGATGCGGCCGACCGGGCGGACGGTGCTTGCGGGTCGCGGGATGGGCAAGGGCAAAAGCCCGGCGGCGGCG
>JANXXW010000395.1 GCA_025350425.1 Rhodospirillales bacterium | reverse complement strand
CGCCGCCGCGACCACCGTGATCCAGGCTCGCGACGGACCCCATCCATACGACGGTGCGCTTGACAGGCGCCGGGCGGAACCCTCCGCGCCCGTCTTCGCCGCGACGCCGCAGCATGGCATCGAGGGCCGCGATATGGCTCGTGGTGGTGCCGCAGCAGCCGCCGATCAGGTTCACTCCGTCCTCGGCGACGAACCGCTCCATCCAGGTGGCCATCTCGGCGGCGCCCAACGGGTAATGGGTCTGGCCATCGACCAGTTCGGGCAGGCCGGCGTTAGGAAGCACGGAAATCAGCCCTGGCCAGTTGGCGGCGATCCAGCGAACGTGCTCGGCCATCTCCTGTGGGCCGGTGGCGCAGTTAAGGCCAAGCAACGGCACGTCGAGAGCCTGGATCACGGTGGTCGCGGCGGCGATATCGGGGCCGACCAGCAATGTACCGGTGGTCTCCACAGTAACCTGAACGAAGATCGGCGTGTCTGTGCCCGCAGCGGCGCGGGCCAGCTTGGCGCCATTGACGGCGGCCTTGATCTGCAACGTGTCCTGGCAGGTCTCGATCAGGAGTGCGTCCACGCCGCCAGCGATCAGACCGCTGCATTGATCGCGCAGAGCGGCTTCCAGCGGGTCATAGGCGATGTTGCCGAGGGTCGGGAGCTTGGTGCCAGGGCCGATGCTGCCGAGGACGTAGCGGGCACGATCGTCGGAAAAGCCGTCAGCGGCCTCGCGGGCCAGTTCGGCGGAACGTTGGTTGATCTCGAACGCGCGGTCGCCGAGGTCGAACTCGGCCAGGGTGATGGAGGAACCGCCAAAGCTGTTGGTCTCCACCATGTCTGCACCGGCGGCGAAATAGGCGGTGTGGACGCCGCGGACGAGATCAGGGCGCGAGAGAGTCAGGATGTCGGTGCAGTTCTCACAGTTCCAGTAGTCTCGCTCGACCTCGAGCGGCTGGCCCTGCATGTAGCTGCCCATGCCGCCATCGACCAGCAGCACGCGGTCTCGCAACGCTTCGAGGATGTGGGGACGGCTCATTCGGCGGGTTCCAGAACATAGTTGGAGGGAGTGCGAACCAGTGCCGGCGTCGTGGCGGACCAGATTCGGATTTCAAGCGGGCCGGGAACGCTGAGCGTTGCGGCGGCGGCAAGTCCGGCGGAGGCGAACAGGTCCGAAACGCGGCTGTCGGAGAAGCCGAGCCAACGATGCGCCAGTCGGTCGCGGCATTCGGCGCGGTTGTGCTCGGCCAGATCGACCACGACAAGACGGCCGCCGGGACGGAGCACGCGGGCGGCCTCGGCGAGCGCACTCGCGGGTTCTTCGGCGTAATGCAGGATCATCTGCAGTACAACAAGGTCGAACGAGGCGTCCGCAAGTGGCAGGCGATACATGTCGCCGAGACGCACGGCGCAGTGTCCCAGGCCAGGCTTGGCGAGCCGTTCGCGCGCCAGAGCCAGCATGTGCCGGCTGGCGTCGATGCCGAGGCCGCTCTCGATGCGCGGGGCGAGCACTTCAAGCAGTGCGCCGGTGCCGGTGCCGATGTCGAGCACGCTGCCAAGGCCGCGATCCGGCAGCGCCGCGAGCAAAGCCATCTCGACCGCCTGCGCGGGCAGGCCGAGGGCGCGCATCTCGTCCCAGTCGGCACCCTTGCGGCGGAAGCTTTCGGATGCGGCGCGGGCGCGATCGGCCAACACACGGGCAGCGTGGCGGCGGTCGGCAGTCAGCAGCGGGTCATCTTCGGGCAGGCGGGCCAGCAGCGAGCGGACCAGAGAGCCGGCCGGCGTGGCTGCGGGCGGAAGCGCCAGCCAGACGTTGGCGCCTTCGCGGAGACGTTCGAGCAGGCCGGCCTCACAGAGCAGGCGCAGGTGACGGGACAGGCGCGGCTGGGACTGGCCGAGGATATCGGCAAAATCCATCACACAGAACGAGCCGCGCTGCGACAGCGCGAGCAGCCTCAGACGCGTGGGCTCGGCGCAGGCACGCAATCCGGTAAGCAGCTCATCCATGAGAATTGCTATGACATAAAGATATCCTTATGTATAGAGGATGATCATGGACATGCGTATCCCGGTAGTCATTGGCAGAATGGACCAATTTGCCTCGGGCGATGTCGTGTTGGCCATCTCGGAGGACCCGGGCGGCCATGTGCCGGGTTGCGGCTGTTGCCAGACACGCGGCATGGCCGGGACGGCGCTCGGCCGGCTGTTCCTGGCGCGGGCACGCGGCGAGCAACCGTGGTTCACGCGGGTGATGGCGATCTGCGCGACGGTCGCCGCCGAAGCGTCGTTACGGGCGGCGCTGGCCGACGACCCCATCGCCTCGGCACGATTTCGGCTGGCAACCGACCGAAGCTAGCCGCCAGACCGGACGTATCCAGGTCTCGCAGGCGGCCATATTAATCCGGTAGGTCGGCGTCTCCCAGGCCGAGGGCGCGCTGCATGTAGACGGTGTCCAGCCAACGGCCGAACTTCATGCCGGTAGAACGAAGCGTGCCGACGCGCTGGAAGCCAAGGCTCGCATGGACGCCGATCGAGCCGACATTGGCGCTGTCGCCGATCACCGCGATCATCTGACGGAAGTTCTGCTCGGCCGCGACTTCAAGCAGCCGCGTCACCAGCGCCTTGCCGACGCCCTGACCGCGCACGTCCTCGCGCACATAGATACTGTCCTCAGCGGTGAAGCGGTATGCGCTACGGTCCCTAAGCTGTTGGAAGTAGCCGAAGCCCAGGACGCCGGTAAGGTCCGTGGCCACCAGCCAGGGCCAGCCGCGACTGGTCAAGGCCAGGATACGCCCCTCTATTTCCTCGATCGAGGGTGGCACTTCCTCGAAGGTGCCCGTGCCGTGAAGCACATGGTGCGCATAGATCGCCTGGGTTTCCGCGAACTCCGCGCTCTCAATAGCCCTGATGTCCATGCCGCCTCCTCCTTGATCCAAGCCCAGCCATAATACCCGCACATGGGATCCGTCGAGATGGCACAACTACCCCAATCCCAGTAGATCGAACCACCGAGCCACGGGCCAGTGAAGAAAAGTAAACACATCGCTCACTATTTCGTGCTAAGTCGTACTGGCCGCTCACGATTGACGGCGCGTGGACTTGTCCGGAAAGGATTTTACCTTGGCGCAAGCTGAAACGCCTCAGGGCAATCCGACCAACGGTGCAGCCCCGGTGCATCCAACCGACGTGCGCCTCGCCGCCGTGATGGAAGCCGCGAGGTTCCATTCGACCGAGCTTGACCGTGCCGACCTCCGTTTCCCCCCTGATGCGCCCGTGGCGCCGGCCCTGCTGGTCGAATGGGTGCGTGGCAGCGGATTATGGGCGCGCGGCGTGCGGTTGCGTTGGCGCAACCTGCTCAAGGTCGATAGCAGTGCCCCAGTGGTGCTGCTGCTGAACGATGGCGGCGCGGCCCTGCTGACGCAGGTGGACCCGGCCCGCAACATCGTCTGGATCAAGGACCCGCTGGCGACGACGGACCAGGCGGCGGTGCCGGTGGACGAATTGCGGCTGTCACAGGTCTGGTCCGGCGAGGCACTGCTGATCCGCGGCCTACGTGGCGCCACTGACGAGCTGGCACCGTTCAACATCGGCTGGCTCGGCAAGATCGTGATGATGGAGCGGCACGTGCTCCGCGACGTCTGCGTCGCCTCCATCGCGCTGAGCATACTCACCATCCTGCCGCCTTTGATCGTGATGCAGGTGGTCAACCGCGTGATCTCGCACGAGAGCTATGCGACGCTCTCGATGGTCTCCATGGTGATCGCGGTGGCACTGGTTTACGAGTGTTTCCTCGGCTACGCGCGGCGACAGATGATGCTGGTAGTCGGCGCCCGGATCGACGCCAAGCTGAACCTGCATGTATTCCGCAGGCTGCTGGGCCTGCCGCTCGATTTCTTCGAACGGCACCAAGCCGGCTCGATTACCTACAATATCAGCCAAGTCTACAAGATTCGCGACTTCATGACCGGTAAGCTGCTGACCACGTTCCTGGACCTGATCACTCTCTTGGTCCTGCTGCCGGTGTTGTTCTACCTGTCGAGCACGCTCACGTGGATGGTGATTGCGGCGGCGGGGCTGCTGTCCGTGGTCATCGTGGTGTTCATCGGCCCGTTGCGGAAGATCTACGGCAAGATCGTTGTGGCCGAGATGGAAAAATCCAGCGTCCTGATCGAGACCGTGCACGGGATGCGGACAGTCAAGTCGCTGGCGCTGGAGCCTCAGCAGAAGGAAATGTGGGACCGTCGGACCGCCAACGTGGCCGACCTACGCCTGCAATTCGGCAACCTCGGCAACTGGCCGCAGA
>JANXXW010000377.1 GCA_025350425.1 Rhodospirillales bacterium | reverse complement strand
AACATGGGCGGCAACTTCGACCACCTGGAGCAGCGCCAGGCCTATTGCACGCCCACCGGAGAGCATGCGCTTCAGATGTATAGCGATCTGAGCAGCAAGTATGGTCCGCCCGGCGTATCAAACTACACCTTCTATCAGGTTACCGAAATCATGGGGCAGGGTCGTGCGGCGATGAGCTTCGAGGCAAGCAACGAATTCGGCAAGGTCATGGCCTATCCCGGTCGCGCCACCGACACGGACCTCATGCTATTGCCGCCAGGCCCGGTTTCCAAGCCGCTCGTCATCAACTGGGACATTGCCATTTCCGCGTTCTCGCCCAAACCGGGCCCGGCCTGGTATTTCATCCAGTGGGCCACATCGAAGGCGATGGACGAACGCCTCGCTTTCGACGGCATCGCCCCGCCGCGCGGCTCGGTGTTCAAGGGCGAGAAGTTCGGCAAGTGGGTTGCCGAGCTTCCCGTCCGCCAGCATTGGGTCGATGCGTTGCAGGCGATGGGTGCCGACGGGATGCCGGGGGCGGCGCCTCCCCAGGTGTCCAAAGTACCGGACGCCGGCGAAGCCGTCGGCACCGCGATTTCGCGGATCATGCAGGGCCAGGCCACCGCGCATGACGCGGGCTGCGAGCTCGACGACAAGCTGATGTCCCTGGTCGCGCGATGACGGCGTTGCTGAACTGGGCCGGGAACTATGCGTTCCAAGCGCCGCGCCTGCACCGTCCAAACACGGTGGACGAGGCGCGGCGCCTGGTGGCTGGGTCACGGCAGGTCCGCGCGATCGGCACCCGCCACTCCTTCAACGGGATCGCCGACACACAAGGCGACCTCATCGATCTCGGCGCGCTCGATCCGGGCCTTGCCATCGACCCGGACCGCCAAACCGTCACGGTCGGCGCTGCGACCACATACGGCGCCCTTGCCGCCTACCTGCACGGCCAGGGCTGGGCGATACACAACATGGCCTCGCTGCCGCACATCTCGGTCGCGGGCGCGATCGCAACCGGCACGCACGGCTCCGGCGACAGGAACGGCAATCTCGCCACCGCCGTCGCGGCGATCCAACTCATTACGGCGGATGGCGAACTGATCGACGTCCGGCGCGGGGATGAGGGATTTAACGGCATGGTGGTTGGCCTCGGCGCCTTCGGCATCGTCACCCGGCTGACGCTCGACATCCAGCCGACTTTCGAAATGCGCCAGGACGCCTTTATCGACCTGCCCTGGACTATGCTCCTGACCAACCTCGACCAGATCATGTCGTCCGCCTACAGCGTGAGCGTGATGACGGGCTGGTCCACGCCCACCGTTGGCTGCCTGTGGCTCAAGACGCGGCTCGACGAGGGCAGCCCGCTCGAGTTGCCAGCCGAGTACCTCGGCGCCCACGCCGTTGCCGCCGGGCCGGACGACCCCAGCCTCAGCCTCAATCCCTTCGGCCTACCCGGCCCGTGGTCCGAGCGGCTGCCGCATTTCCGCGCCGACCGCGATCCCGGTCCGACTGAGCAGATACAGAGCGAGTACATGGTGCCGCGCGGTCAGGCGATGACGGCACTTGCCCGCCTGCGAGCCATCGGCGACATCATCGACCCGCTTTTATACGCGTCGGAAATCCGCACCATAGCTGGGGATGATCTGTGGCTGAGCCCATCCAACGGCTACGATACCGTAGCGATCCACTTTACTTGGAAGCGCGAACCCAAGGCGGTTGGCGCCCTCTCCGCTGAGATTGAGGACATGCTGATACCACTCGGCGCACGCCCGCATTGGGGCAAGCTGATACACGCCCCCGCCAGCCGGCTCGCGGGACTTTACCCGCGAATGGCGGATTTCCGCGAACTCATGACGAAGCACGATCCCGACGGCAAGTTTCGCAACGCCTTCATGGCGAAACACGTGTTCGGATAACGTCAGGCTGGCTGCGATCCGCATCTAGAAGTTTTTACGCGATGATAACCAGTGTTAACTTGCATCAAAATTCTGGTGTCTATCATTACTTTTAGAGTTCGACACCATATGGGCGGCCGCGGTGTCGTGAGATGAGGTATTAGCAGGCTGCGGAAATTCGTTACTCACCGTCTGAAAGCTGTCGTATTTGACGGGATGTTTGAGGTCGGACGCGGCGTTTGGGTGGTGAACTTGGTCGGAACAGCTCCCGCGCGCACGGGAGGGGGGGGATTTGTCACGC
>JANXXW010000349.1 GCA_025350425.1 Rhodospirillales bacterium | reverse complement strand
GCTTGACGGTGGAGACGCTGACACCGCGCGCGTGAAACAGCGGGATCAACGCGATCAGCAACGTGGTCTTGCCGCTGCCCGACCACCCCGTCAGGCCCAGGACTTTCACGTGGACGGTGCCGTCGTGGCGTGGCGGATGCCCGCGGTCAGGTAATCCCATCCCGTAATGAGCGTGAGTGCGGCGGCGACCCAGAGCATGACCTCGCCGATCGTGGTGGCGGGCAGCCAGGGAATCCCGATCCAGGTCGCTCCGCTGTCGCCGGCCAACAGGAATCCAAGGGCGCCCATTTGGAAAGTGGTCTTCCACTTCGCAAGTTTGGTGACGGGAAGGCCGACGCGGATGCCCGCGAGATACTCGCGAAGTCCGCTGACCAGGATTTCCCGCAGGAGGATGACGATGGCGGGATACAGGCCCCACGGGCTCAGGCGCTGCATCCCGGCGAGCATCATGAGCGTGGCGCCGACCAGCAGCTTGTCGGCGATCGGATCCAGCATACGGCCGAAACTGGACGTCTGCTTCCAGGTGCGCGCGAGGTGCCCATCGAAATAGTCGGTGATTCCCGCGATCGCGAAGACGACACACGCGGCGAAATCCGCTCCGGGCAGCCGCGTGGCGACCAGGACCACGAGAAGCGGGATGGCGACGATGCGCGAGAGAGTGAGCAGATTGGGGAGATCTGTGAGCATGCGTGGCAAACAATAGCGGGATTCACACGGGCGGTCAGCCCAGCGTGTCGACCGGCGCGTCAAACACCTAAGTATCTCGACAATAATTCATGATCCGACGCCAGCGTGGTCGGATCGCCGTCGTAGGCCATCTGGTCTTTTACCAACACCGTCGCCCGGTCCCCCAGGCTCAGGACGACTGTAACAGTGCGATCCATGTAGCTTCGCCGAGTAGCAGGACGCGGTGACTACGGGTGTAACCCCCCGCTTTTCGAGCGCGGTGGTCTCAGCAAAACCAAATTTTGTCCGGCGTTGTAAAGCTACTCCCGAAGCCCCGCGTCTCGCAGCAGGGGTAGCACCGTCTCAATGAAATACGGCAGCTCGTGTTCGAAGTTGACGAAGCTCACGGTGGTGCCCGCGAAGCCGGCCTCGCTGATCCGCACCATCTCGGCGGCGATATGGGCCGGCGTGCCGACCAGCGGGTAAGTGCCGGCGCCGCCGACGAAGCGCTTGCGGTGCAGACGGTAGACCTCGGGGTCGTGGGAGGAGGAGTTCTTCTCCTTGGCGCCCATGTAGTGGTCGACGCTGACGGTATCCTCGTTCGCGACGGCATAATGTTCGTAATAGGCCTCAGCTTCGGCCTGGGTCGGGCGGCAGACGACATGACAGGTGGTGTAGACGCCGACCTCGCGGCTTTGTCGGGCCGCGCGGGCCGCGATATCGGCGATCTGCTCCCGGCCTTTTTCTATTTCGGCGAACGTGGTGAACAGAAAATCGGCGGCATGGGCGGCGAAGTCGCGGCCTGGAGGCGAGAATGCCGCGTTCAACGTCACGGGGCGGGGGCGCTGTGACGGCGCCGGGTGTCCGGACACCCCCTTCAGCTTGTAGTAAGCGCCGTCGAAGTCGAACGGGCCTTCGTCGGCGTGGATGCGGCGCAGGATCTCGAACCATTCAAGGCCCTGGTCATAACGTTGCTCGACCGGGGTGAGGCCGAACATACCGAATTCCTCAGGGCTCCAGCCGCACACGATGTTAAGCCCGGCGCGGCCGTGGCTCGCCTGATCTACCGTGGCGAGTGCCTTGGCGGCAAACACGGGATGTACCATGGGCACGTGGACGGTGGAGAACAGGGCGATGTTCTCAGTGACACCTGAGAGCGCCGCGGCGAAGGTGAGGGTCTCGTAGCTATGCTCGCGGCTGTTCATCTCGCCGCCGAATCCCTTCCAGCGCGCGATGGGAAGAAAGAATTCGATGCCGGCACGGTCGGCCATCTGGGCTACCGTAACCACGCTATCCCAACTCGCGGGCCACCGCTCCGGCACCCGGGTGAGGGTGAGGCCGCCATCCGCGTTGGCGGAAAAAATCCCCAACTTGAAGCGGTTCGGGCCATACATGGGATGCGGCTTCACGCGCACGGCCTCACCGTCAGGATTTCAGCGGCTTGTGCGCCCGATCGAGCAAGCGGCCAAGCAGGCCCTTGCTGCGCTCTGGTGCTGCGGCCTTGGCGGCTTTTTCCTTCGCGCGCACCTCCTCGGCGGCATCGCGCTCTTTGGCGGCGAGCCATTTGTCGAGGCTCATGCCGGCCTTGGCGGCGCGCTTGGTCTCATAAATCTTTTGGGCTTCAGTCATCGTCTTTGCCATGGCGGAGTAGTGGCAGCGGAACCTGCGTGGTTCAAGCTCGCTTGGTCAGTGGTCGGTATGTCAGCGCGACCCGCACCGCACCAGCGGATACGAGAATTCCAGGCATCCCGGAAAGGTTATGTTGTTGTCGGATCGGCGCTGGACATGCAGGACGTTGTCGTTCTCGCATCCGAAACCGGCCTGCGGTCCTGGGCCGGCAAGGCCTAGCAATCCAACGGCTCCGGTGCCAGCGGGCGCAAACCGGAAGTTGGTCGTGCCGGGATCGGTCCGGGCGGTCTCGATCACCCGCTGGGTATAGGTCGCCTCCGTGAGCGTGGCGCGCAGCACCACGTCACGCGTGAAGATCACCACGGGCTGGCCGAAACATGCCTCCGGGGTCAAGGTACTCGGTACCGGGAACAGGCCGCCGGTCCATGTGCCGAACAACCAGGCGTGGGGTGGCTCGTTAGTCTGAGCCTGGCCACCGATCGGCGTAATAAGTGCGAGTGCGGTCAGGCAGGCGAAAATACGGCGCATCGAAACCCCAAGCGATGAAGACATTGCAGTATAGCGGCCAAACGGACTCGACGTCACGCCGGCTTGGTCGCGTCTGTCTGTGCCTTCATTCCACCGGCCTTGATCCCCGCGAGCGCGCAAATTTCGTCGTTGTCGGACGTGTCGCCGGAGATACCGACCGCTCCGATCACCTCGCCTTCGGCATCGATCACCAGCACGCCGCTCGGCACCGGCACGACGCGCCCGCCACTGGCCACTGCGATAGCATTGATGAAGGCCGGGGTGGACTGCGCGCGCGCCGCCAGTTCACGCGACCCAAAACCCATGCCGAGCGCGCCCCAGGCCTTACCGAACGCAATGTCGAACCGCAGGATGCCGGAACGATCCTCCCGCTTGAAGGCGGTCAGATGGCCGCCCGCGTCGAGCACGGCCACCGAGAGCGGCGCGAAATTCATTTCACGTCCCTTCGCGAGCGCTGCTGTCACGATGGTGTCCGCGAGTGCCAGGTTCATCTGCGACATCTTCTCATTCCTTCGTTAAAAACCAATCTATACTGCTCAGCAAACTTGCTTTTGCCGCAACCAACGCAATATCGTGGATAGCGATTATCGGGATTGACCAAATACCGCAACTTGCGAATCTTTCGGCAATAGTGCATGTGCGGCGCTGTGTGTAGTGGCAGCTTCGTGCTGGCCGAATTCCACCTCGCCTCTCCCGACCCTCAGACCGTCACCTCATCGGCTTTGCCGACCAAAAGTGTAGTGAGAATAACGTATCCATGCCTCGTATACTGCGATTTTCCACGGATTCCGGCGAGACTGAGAGTAGCGGGCTTGAGGATAACGGGCGATTGGACGTCGCGCGCGACGAGGCAGCGCAGCGCGATGCCGCGCAAGCGGACGAGGCGAACATGCGCCGCGCCTTGGGAATGTTGGGTGGCACCGCGCGCCAATCTCAGCCCGGTCCCGGACCAAGCCGCGAACGCAGGCCAGCAAACCCTGTAAGCTCCGCGCCGCGCCGGCATCGCTTCGTCCAGGACGGAGACGTGCCGGTAACGGTAATGCGGACCCGGCCAGACCACGTGACCGAAACATTGGCCCCTTCCAATGGTTCAGCGGTGAACCGGCTGGAAGCGCTGCAGGTCAGCCTCACGAGCGAGCATGCCGCCCGCGAGCGCGCGGAACGCGCATTGGATGAGGCGCAAGGCGTGATCCGCGATCTGCGCACCAAACTCGCCCACATGGAGCTTGCACGCGAGGAAGCCCTCATGGAGCGTGACGTTGTCGAAGTGGTGACGTTGGTGGAAGTAGCGGTCGTCGAGCCGATCGAACCAACGCCACGAGTGACGATTCGCGCCGCCAAGAAGGCTTCCGCGCCTCGCGCCCCGCGTCCTGAAAAAGAACAGCAACCAGTAAAGTGGTGGATTAAAACGCGCGCGAAGAAGACCTAGCAAAAGTCGGGCCGGCGTAAACCGGTCCAGTTGACTCGGCCCGCCCGGTTCCTCCAACGTCGGGGTGAACGGTGGGAATGGTGTAATGATCTCGACGATACCTTTGACACGACGCGCGACGCTGGGCGGCGTTATGGGATTACTGGCCTTGCAGGCGGGGCTTAGCCAAGCCCAGGCCGCAACGACTGGTGGGAAATTGGTGTTCGGCCGCTATGCCGACAGCCTGTTCCTCGACCCCGTGCTGACCGACGCCAACGTCGATATCTGGGTGATGACCAACATCTACGACACGTTGCTGCTGCCGACAGCGAACGGGCAGGGGACACAGCCCGGCCTCGCTACCGCGTACGAGATTACTGACGGTGGCAAGACCGTCACTCTCACCTTGCGTGAGGGCGTCAAGTTCTCCGATGGCACACCGCTTTCCGCCGACGATGTCGTCTGGTCGCTCGACCGGGCGCGCGATCCGAAAGCCGGCCCTTGGAACTCGCTGCTTGCTTCCGTCGATCACGTCGATGCCGCAGGCAACACGGTCGTGCTACGCCTGAAGAACCCCGATGCCACCATCATCCCGGTTCTCGCCACGTTCAACACCGCGATCCTGCCGAAAAAAGCGTTCGAGGCGATGCCTGGCGACACGATGGACGACAAGGCCAAGGCATTCGGCGAGAAGCCGATAGGCACCGGCCCGTTCGTCCTGGTCGAATGGAAACGCGGTTCCTCGATGAAGCTACGCCGGAACCCACAGTATTGGAGGAAGGCTGATAACGGCCAGGCGCTGCCGCTCCTTGACGAACTTGAATTTCAGATCATCCCCGACGACTCGACCCGGCTGTTAAAGTTAAAGGCTGGCGAGCTCGATGGCGTCGAGTTCGTTCCCTTCGCCCGCGTCAAGGAGTTGCAGGCCGATCCAAACCTCCGGATGGAGCTTTGGCCCAGCACCCGGGTCGCCTATCTCACCATGAATGTGCGCCCGACGCTGAACGGTGCGCCCAATCCGCTGGCCAACCTCAAGGTGCGCCAAGCCCTCAACTACGCCATGAACAAGGATGCCGTGATCGGGGTGACCACGCTCGGACTTGGCAAGCCGATGCGCTCGTTCATGTCGTCGGCCACCCCCTTGTTCGCACCGTCGCCGCTTTATCCCTACGATCTGGCAAAGGCCAAGGCGCTGCTCGCAGAGGCCGGAATGGCTGGCGGCTTCGATCTCACCTGTCTCACGCTTTCGGGCAACCAGGACAACCTGACAAACCTTACTTTAGCGCAACAGATGTGGTCGGCGATCGGCGTTCGCCTCAAGATCGAGCAGCTGGACAATCCCACGCTGACCGCCCACTACCGCGCCGGCACCTTTCAGCTACGCACTGCCGCCTGGACTGACGATATCGCCGATCCCAGCGAGATAACCTCCTATTTTGCCTATTTCCCCAACATCGCCAGCCTGCATTCGGGGTGGCAGGACGCACGGGCGGACGAACTTTATCTCGCCAGCCAGAGGGAGATCGATCCGGCCAAGCGCGCGGCGCAATACACGGAAATCCAAAGCATCTACAACGCTGCGGCGCCAATCGTCTATCTGTACGAGACGCCCTATCCCGTTGCGTTCCGCGCCAAGGTGAAGGGCTTCGTGCAAATACCGCTCGGCAACAACATCTTCGAAATGGCAAGTGTCGAGAAGTAATGCGTAGCGGCTCAGCTTGAACCGCGCCGGCGCCATCGCGGGGCGTATCGCCCAGATCGTCCCCACTTTCTTTCTGATCGGCCTCGTGGTGTTTGTGCTGGCGCGTCTCCTGCCCGGGGACGCCGTCAGCGCCATGCTCGGAGACCGCGCGACCGACGAGACGGTGCAACGAATCACGCATCAACTCGGCCTCGATCGGTCGATTCTTTCGCAGTTGGTGGCGTTCCTCGCCCAGGCGGCCCAGGGCCGTTTTGGCGAGAGCCTCGCCTTCCGTGTCCCCGTCGCGTCGTTGATCGTCGAGCGACTGCCGGTCACCTTGATGCTTACCGGCATGGCGACGCTGATCGCGTTGTGCCTCGCTCTCCCGCTGGCCTTCGTGGCTGCGATGACCGCGAATCGCTGGCCGGACATCCTCATCCGCACCGTGTTCCAGGTCGGCCTGTCATCCCCGGTGTTCTTTGTCGGACTGGTCCTGCTCACTATATTCGCGGCCGGCCTGCATCTATTTCCTGTCGGCGGCTACGGCGAGGGTTTCGGCGAGCACCTCTACCATCTGTTCCTTCCCGCCCTCACGCTCGCCCTCAGCTTCTCCGCCGTCATCATGCGGACGCTGCGTGGCTCCATTCTCGCTGTGCTACGCGCCGAATTCGTCGACTTCGCCCGTGCCAAGGGCCTGTCGTCGCGCGTGATCCTGCTGCGCCACGTCCTGCGCAGTGCCGCCATCACCACCGTCACGCTGGTCGGCCTGCACATCGGTTCCCTGCTCGGCGGTGCCGTCATCACCGAAAGCGTCTTCGCCGTCCCCGGCGTTGGCCGCCTCATGGTCGACAGCATCTTTTCGCGCGACTATCCCGTCATCCAGGCCCTGACCCTGATTCTCGCCGTCCTTGTCTCCCTGACCTTCCTCGCCACCGATCTCCTGCACGGCTGGCTCGATCCGCGGACGGGCGTTTGAACGCGACCATGCGGGACCAAGGGTGTCAGCCATGAAGCGGCGGCTCTCCATCCCCTTCCTGATCGGCCTGACCATCCTCACAGTCCTCGTGCTCTGCGCCCTTTTCCCGGACCTCGTCGCCCCGTACGATCCGCTGGCCTTCGACTATACCGCCATGATGGTCGCCCCCAACGCCGCCCACCCCTTCGGCACCGATCAGTTTGGCCGGGACCTGCTATCCCGCACCATCCATGCCGCCGGTATCGACCTCCAGATCGCCCTGTTCGCCACCATCGGCCCCTTGCTGATCGGTGCCACCATCGGCCTGCTCGTCGGCTGGTTCGGCGGGCTCGCGGATACTCTGGTGGGCCGGCTCATTGATCTCGTGCAGACCTTCCCGTTCCTTGTCCTCGTCATCGCCATTGTGGCCGTCCTCGGCCCTGGCCTGAACAACATGTATGTCGCCGTCGCCCTCGTCGGCTGGGTGTTCTACGCCCGCCTCATGCGCGGCGAGGTGCTGGTCCAGAAAGGTGCTGACTACATCGCCGCCGCCCGTGCCCTTGGCTATTCGCAACGCCGCCTGATGTTGCGCCATATCATGCCGAACGCGATCCGCCCGGTGCTGATTTACCTCGTCACCGACATGGCGCTCGCGATCCTGCTCGGCTCCAGTCTCGGCTATCTCGGCCTGGGCGCGCAGCCGCCGACGCCCGAATGGGGCGTGCTGGTCGCCGACGGCAAGAATTTCTTCACCACCGCGCCTTGGATGAGCCTGTTCCCCGGCCTCGCCATCGTGCTGACCGGCCTCGGCTTCAGCCTCACTGGCGATGGTCTGGCCGATCTCATGGACGTGCGGAGATGATGCCGCTCTTGGCCGTCCGCGACCTGACTGTCACCTTCGCCGCCGCCGCCGCCGCCGCCGCCGGCCCGGTGCGCGTCGTCGACGGAATTTCGCTCGATGTCATGCCTGGCGAGGTGGTTGGCCTCGTAGGGGAATCCGGCTCCGGCAAAAGCGTCACTTTGCGCGCCCTGCTGCGCCTGCTGCACGCCGCCCATATCGGTGGCCGCGTGCTCTGGAAAGGCCGCGACGTCCTCGCCATGCCGGACCACGAGCTGCGCGAGATGCGGGGCAAGGGCATGGCCGCCGTCTTCCAGGAACCCACGGCCGCCCTCAACCCCGTCCTGCCCATCGGCCTTCAGATCGAGGAATCGTTGTCCGCCCACACCACCCTCAACGCCGCCGCCCGCCGCCGCCGCGCCATCGAGCTGCTCGGCGAGGTCGGCATCACCGACGCTTCCCGTCGGCTCGGCGCTTACCCGCACGAACTCTCCGGCGGACAGCGTCAGCGTGCCATGATCGCCATTGCCCTGGCCGCCGGCCCCGAAATCCTGCTTGCCGACGAGCCCACCACGGCGCTCGATGTCACCATCCAGGACCAGATCCTTGCCCTTCTCCTCCGCCTCGTCGCCGATCGGGGCATGGGCCTGTTGCTGGTTACGCATGATCTGGGCGTCGTGGCCGAGACCTGCGACCGCATGGTCGTACTCTACGCCGGCCGCGTCGCCGAAGCGGGGTCCGTCGCCGACGTGTTCCACCAGCCCCGCCACGCCTACACCGACGCGCTGCTCCGCTCCATGCCAGGCGAGGGCACCGCCCGCACGCGCCTCGCCCCCATCCCCGGTCAGCCCCCGAGCCTCGGCCGTCCGCCCGATGCCTGCGCTTTCGTGCCGCGCTGCGGCTACACCAATCCGCTCTGCACTGAACACCGCCCGCCGCTCATCGAAGTCGAACCCGGCCGTGCCAGCGCCTGCACCGCGTGGAACCGCCTCCCCGCCCGCGTGCCCTCATGACCGCCGCCTTGCTCGAAATTGACCACCTCTCCAAGCGTTTCCCCTTGCGCCGCTCCACGCTTGACGCCCTGCGCGGCAGGCCACGCCCGATGCTCCAGGCCGTCCACGACGTCAGCCTCTCCATCGCCCGTGGTGAGGCGGTCGGCATCGTTGGCGAATCCGGCTGCGGCAAATCCACCCTCGCGCGCTGCCTGGTCCGCCTGCATGAGCCCGATTCCGGCCGCATCGCCTATAATGGCGCGGACGTCCTGGCGCTCGCGGGCGACCAGCGACGCGCTTTCAACCGCAGCGTCCAGATGGTGTTTCAGGACCCGTATGGCTCGCTGCATCCCCGTCAGACCGTGGACAGGATTCTGGCCGAGCCGCTGGCGATTCACGGCGTGCCAGACGCGGAGACGCGCATTGAACGCGCGCTCGATGAAGTGGGCCTGGGCACCGGGTTTCGCTTTCGCTACCCGCACCAGTTGTCTGGTGGTCAGCGCCAGCGCATCGCGATTGCCAGAGCGCTGATTCTGGAGCCGCAGATACTGCTGCTCGACGAACCCACGTCCGCGCTCGATGCGTCGGTGCAGGCCGAAGTGCTGAACCTGCTCGATGCGCTGCGCTGCCGCCGTGGTCTGACGTTCGTGATGGTCAGCCATGACCTCGCGGTGGTCACCCACCTGTGCGAGCGGCTGATGGTCATGCAGCGCGGGCAGACGGTTGAGTTTTTGTCAGCGCCCGATCTGGCCGCGCACCGCGTGACCAACGCCTACACCCTGAGCCTGATGCACGCTTCCAGCGGTTTCAAACGCGCTGCCGAGCCTGGGCATCTTGAGCCGCTGTCGTGACGCGGAGCGCCCATGCATGGTCTAATTTAAGGTATGCCCCGCGCCCGACCAAGCATCCACCGGGACGCACACGCCTGTTTTCGTCTGCATCCGCTGGCCGACTTTGAACCGATCCATTGCAGGCCGCCGGTGCTCACTATGTGTCCATCAACGTCGGTATGGACACATGGATCCGCTGCCCGGCGACTACGACTTCGGCTACTGGTGGCCCGTCTTGCCGGGCATCCCGCATCGATACCCGCATACCGGCTTATCCAGCAGTTGTTTTTG